>CALICC010000163.1 GCA_938049325.1 uncultured Ilumatobacter sp.
ATCCATGCAGCGCTGCTCGTGTACGACGCGTCCCGCCCCGAAACGATCGCAACCACGGCGTTGCTTCATCAGCGTCTCCTCGAGTTCTCGCCGAACGCCGAAGTGATCGCTGTTGCCAACAAATCGGATCTCCCCAACGACGACGTTGCGCTCGCGAGCCAGTTGAGCACACACGGAGTGGCGCACCCGCGTGCAACGAGCGCGAAGACTGGTGACGGCGTCGAGGAAGCGTTCAACGCGGTGGCCGAACTCGTCGTGCGACGTCAGGGCTGATCGGTACGCGTCGGTATCTCGACGACGAAGGTCGATCCCGTCGTCGATGGATCCGACTCGACCGAGATGCTCCCACCGACGGAGTTGAGGATTCGCCGCGACAACGCGAGGCCGATGCCGGAGCCGTCGGCGTGGTCACCGGCGCGCTCGAACAACTCGAAGACGCGCTCTTGATCGGCGGCGGCGATACCGACGCCGTTGTCGTTGAACGCAATCGATGCCACACCATCGTGAACGGTGGCGCAGACCTTGATTTCGAGCCGCCGGTCCGGGTGTCGATAGCGCACCGCGTTGGACAGCAGGTTGCCCACGACCGACTGCAACAACACCGCTCGCCCGGCAACCGTGGGCAATGGCCCGACCTCGACCGACGCGTCGACGTCTTCGAAGGTGTGCGCCATGGTGTGCACGGCAGCCGCCACGACCTCGTCGAGATCAACGACCTCTTCGATGCTGCTGTCGGAACTGAGTCGCGACAGCTGCAGCAGGCTCTGCACCTGACTGCTGACGCGCGCCAACCCGTTGCTGATCTCGTCGGCACACGACCGCACGACGTCAGCTCCGAGATCGACATCTCCGGACGCTTCGGCCAAGATCTGCGCGTAGAGCGACACGGTTCGCACGGGTGCGAGGAGTTCGTGTGACGCGATGTACGCGAACTGTTCGAGTTCACGATTCGAACGTGACAGCTCGTGCCGAGCGCTTTCGAGGGTGATCTGGTTCGTGCGGAGGCTCGCACCGAGCTCTTCGATCGCGTCGCGTTCGACCCTGCGATCGAGGATGTTCTCGATCAGAGGCGCTGATGACTTGAGTACCGCGAGCTGTTCGTAGCCGCAGGCCCCCGCCGCTGGGTCGGCGGTTGCGAGCCAGCCCGACTCGCCGGATGGGTCGGTGATGGGTACCACCGCGATCGATCCGACCCAATCCGCAGTCTCGCGGTCGGAATCACCGCGATCGCCGCACAGCTCGTGCGCGACTCGATTGGGGTTCAACCCGATCAGACCCTGCTGGTTGCTGGAGACGACAGGCACGCCGTTGACGACGAGTTCGACGTGGCAGGTGTTGGTGGCGGTCCGGATCAACCGAAGCAGCCGTTCGAGCTGCTCGAGGTCGTTCGGGTCGGTGCTGTCGGCGACAGCGACCTCGACTGCCACCGGCGACACCTATTTCGAGCCGTCGAGCTGATCGGCGATCGACCGCAGCATGGCGGCCAGACTCGCACGATCGGAGCGTGAGCGTTCTTCGAGCGCTGCGGCCGCTGCGGCCTGCACTTCATCGATCGACGTGGTGAGGCTCGCCGTTGTTGCATCGAGCTTGTCGCCGAGGGCGGTGTCGGCCTTCTCGCGTGCCTTCTGCTCCGTCGTGTTTGCCTTCGCCAGGTCCTTGGTTGTTTGGAGCAGCTTGGCAACGGCCGCTTCACGGGTTGCCGTTTCGGCTGCGAGATCGGAGCGGAGCGCGTCGGCGACCGTGTTGGACCGCGACTCGAGGTCGCTGACGGCGGTTTGCAGGTCGGACTCGATGTTCGCCAGACGTTGGTCGGTCTTGCGTGCCTGTTCGCCGAACAGGATTCCCTGGATCTTGCCGAGGTCGCCAGCGGAAAAGCCTTCAGGCTCCTCGGACGCGGGCTCTTGGTCGTTCGCCGGTTGTTCGCTTTGCTTTGCCATCGGAGGTTCCTTCGTCGCGCTGTGAATGCCCCGCAACATGCAGGCTACTTGTTCGGACCTGGCGAGTTTGCGGGAGTGTCGTCGGCGTCGTCGGGAGCGCCTGCACGCGAACGATGCGATGGAACGACGAGTCCAGCGCTCGTCGCTGCGGCGATGGCCTCGACCTGGCTGCTCGCGCCGATCTTCTGGAGCAGACTCTTGATGCGCGAACGAATCGCATGCAAGCTGAGCGACAAGCGCTCCGCGATCTCGGCAGCCGAGAGGCCGTCGGCGAGGAACTCCAGCACTTCGATCTCACCACGGCTCAGCCCGTACGGGTCGGCGAACTTGGGCGTTGCGATCTGTTGATGCGTGACCGCAAGCCGAAAGCCGGCGATGAGCTCAGCGAGCGGATCGTTCTTCGACATGACGGAGACGTTCTCGAGCTCGCTCGACTCGCGAATGACCTGCGGCGCCGGGTAGCCCGTCAAGATGACGATCGGGACGCGATGCGTTCGCCGACCCTGCATTTCGCTCTCGCGTTCGCGAATCTTGCGCGCCAGATCGACACCCGTGCTCGACCCGCTGAGCCGATAGTCGGCAATGACGAGGTCAGGGCTGGCACTCGAGGTCACGTCGAGACCGGACGAAACGTCTCCAGCGGCACCGACCGCCTTGAAGTCCTCGGTGAGCGACAGTGCGAGCACGAGCGCCTCGCCGAACGAGCGTTGATCGTCGACGATCACGACTCGATGCTTTTGCTCCGATGGTGCCACGCTCGGAAGTTAACCATCACGTTGATGCCGGGGCCCGCAGACGTCTCAAAACCCCAGCTCGTTCCCCAATTTTGGTGAGCGCGGGCGCTTCACCCGTGACAAGCCGAACGCTGTCGACGCACTATCACGACGTGTTCGAAACGGCTCATCGCAATCCCCCTGCCCCGAGCCCCCATGTCGACGCGGCGCGAATCTGCGGCGCCGGGCGGGGGTAGAGCAACATGCCCATGGTTCAAGACGCCATGTCGATCATCGAGGCCGAGCGGTCTGAGTTCGACGAAGATGCGGTGCCGCAGCACGCCGAGGGTGCACGCCAGCCTTCCTCCGTCGATCTGGACGAAGCCGATCAGGCCGGAAATGGCGAACGCGAACAGCGAGCGGGCGTCTACCCGCGCATCGCCAAGCCATTGTTCGATCGGGCGACCGCCGCGGTGCTCCTCGTGATCACCGCAGTCCCAATGATGCTCGTCGCCTTCGCCGTCGCGGTGAGCATGGGCCGTCCAATCTTGTTCCGCCAGCGCCGGGTCGGTCAGAACGGAACGATCTTCGAGGTGCTGAAGTTCCGCACGATGTTGCCTGACCGGCGGTCGCACGAGCTTGATGTCATCCACGACCGTCGCCAGACACACAAGTCCGACGACGACCCGCGGCACACAGCCGTCGGTCGATTCCTGCGACGCACCAGCCTCGACGAGCTTCCTCAGCTCGTGAACGTCCTGCGTGGCCAGATGAGCATCGTCGGCCCACGGCCCGAACTCGAGTCCGTTGTCGAGCGTTATGACGACGAACGGCTCCACCATCGACACGAGGTTCGCCCAGGTCTGACCGGTTTGTGGCAGGTCGTGGCGCGCGGCGGCGGTCCGATGCACGAGAACGGCCAATGGGACCTCGAATACGTTGAGCGGATCTCACTTCGGACAGACCTGTCGATTCTGGTGCGGACGCCGACAGCGATTCTTCGATCCGGACCTGCGCCGCAGATGGAGACCGAGCAGCGACCCGTGATTGCGCCCCGAAAGGTCGTCAGAACGGCGTCGTGACGCCGATCGACAACATGATCTCCTGAGCTCAGAGTCCTGAGTTTCAGGGTCCGAACGTACGGCGGGCGAAGGCCGCACGTTCGGCGAGCACGTCGGCGATGGCCCCGTCGACGAGCACGCACGCAACGTTGGGTGGCTGGTTGGATCGATCCGACCAGCCACCTGTCGTTTGCTGCATGAACGACTTGCCGAGTGAGCG
Source organism: uncultured Ilumatobacter sp. (assembly GCA_938049325.1). GTDB lineage: Bacteria > Actinomycetota > Acidimicrobiia > Acidimicrobiales > Ilumatobacteraceae > Ilumatobacter_A. Next base: position 3,932 of record CALICC010000163.1, read on the forward strand.
GTTTCTAGACGGCGGTGACGCCGATGCTGCTGTAGCTGTGACCCGGGAACACGACGTTCGGGTCGATCCCCGTCTGGGCGCTCAGCACTTCGCCGAGCACGTCGCGATAGTCCGTGACGACCGGGACGTCGCCCCTGGTTCCGATCGTTGCCGGTGACAGGCCGGGCCAGGATCCGTGGACGCCTCCGGCGGCGCCGTCGCCGACGACGAGCATCACCGAGCCCCAACCATGGTCGGTGCCACCCGAGCCGTTCTCGGCGACGCGCCGTCCGAACTCGGTCATCACGACGGTGATCACGTCGCTTTGCCCGGCGGCGTCGAGTCCCGCTTGCAGATGACTGATGGTGAGGTCCAGGAGCTCTTGCTGTGAACGCATGTCGCCGGTATCGACGTCGCCCATCGCGTTGTGCGTGTCCCATCCGCCGATGTCGAGTGTTGCCACCTCGACGCCGAGGTCGGCGGCGAACAGGGCCACCAGATCATCGACGCGTTGCAGGAGCGGGTTCGGGTTGTCGGAGCCCGTCAGTGCGCCCACCTCTTCGGCGGCATCGAGTCCGCTCGTGCCGTACTGCTCGATCGTTCGGTTCCCGGCATACAGCGCTCGAAACGTTCGTTCACCGCCTGAGGTTGCGCCGCTTCGACCGCCGAGGCCGAATCCGTCGATGGTCGAGAGCCCGAGTGCGGGGAACCCGCGCAGGCTCGACGCCACGAGGTCGCCGACGCTGACCGCGCGGAACGGCGAGGCTGAGCTTGAGGCAGTCGCAAGGAGGTGGCGACCGATCCATCCGAACCCGTCGTCTGGAGTTTCGACGTCGCCGTACTCGGACAGATCCTGTGCCGAGAAGTGGCTGCGGTCGCCGGCCGGGTTGCCGGCTGCGACCACGACACCGACACGACCTTCGCCGTAGAGGGCATGGAGACCGGCGAGTGCCGGGTGGAACCCGAATGTTCCGTCGAGGTCGAGGACCCGGTCGTCGGGAATCGCGATCGTCGGCCGTTGGCCGTAGTACTGCGCATCGGTGTACGGGATTGCGGTCGAGAGGTGATCCTGGCCGCCGCGGAGATAGATCACCACGACTCGACCGGGTGCGCCGGCTTGGGCACGGGCGATCGAGGGCCCGGCGAGTTCGGACAGTGCGGCGGCACCGCCAACCGCGGCGCTCGCCGCGAGGAGGGTGCGTCGTGTGAGTTGCATCGTGTGGTTCATGTGAATCTCCGGTGGTGGCGCGTCAGCGGTACTGGGCGTCGGCGGACGCGAGCAGAGTGATGACGATGCTTGGCAGGGCCTCGTCGATGTCGGAAGGGCTGGGTGTCGTGGTCGACGACCACCCGGTTGCGGTGTCGAGCACGAAGCGACCACCCGCCGTGGTGTCTTGTGCGAGCAACGTCTGGGCAACTTCGTCGTAGATGGCGCGCTGGCCGAGTCCGTCGAGCCGAGATCGCAATGCGCTGAGGCCCGGCGAGATCGTCGGGATCACATCGGAGACGATGTCGCCGACCAGGTTCCAGCGGTTGAACAGCGAGCCGCTGTTGAGCCACGGACCTTCCACGTCCGGGTAGCCGTTGGGAGCGGGCCATTCGAAGGGCGGTTGGCCGAGACCGAGCAGGATCGCGTACAGGTTCGCCAGCTGCGAGATGTTGGTCACGGGCGTGACGTCGCCGTCGACCACGCGCACGGCGTTCATGAAGAAGTCCCACGGCCGCTGGAACTTTCCGCCAGCGGCCGCGTCGAACGCCGCGTGGGCCACCATCGTCCGGATCACCGGGATGATCTCCGTGTCGTTCGCAAGCCAGGAGGTGACCATTGCATCGACGAGCGCGGGGTCGGGGCTGTCGGACACGAATCGGCGCGCCAGTTTGGTGCACACGAACTGTGCGGTCTCGGGTTGCTCGGCGAGGTGTCGGAGGAATGCCACGCCGTGTTCGAGATCGCTGCCTTCGGTCGGTCGCTGCCAGCCGCGGATCGTCAGGGCCGACGAGTCGTGACGTTGTTGTCGGAAGATGAACAAGCCGTTCGACGGATCCACACCCCAACCGGTCAACAGTCGAGCAGTGGCGACGACGTCGGCTTCGGTGTAGCCGCCGTTGACGCCGAGCGAGTGCAGCTCGAGGAGCTCACGGGCGTAGTTCTCGTTGATGCCGTTGACGCTGGACTCGATGTTGTCGAGGTAGACCAACATCGCCGGGCTCTGCGCCGACGCGACGAGGAGATCGGAGAACCTGCCGAGCGCATTCGGTCGGATCGCGACTCGGTCTTCGACGACTTTGAGGATCTGTTGGTTGCCACCGAGTGCAGGCACGTTGAAGTGATCCGACCAGAACTCGACCATCCGCTCGAACAGCTGGGCGGGGCTGTGCACCGCTCGGATCATCGAGGCGAGTTTCAGCTGCGCGCCGGCAGCGGTTGTCTGTCCGCCCGGGAAGTTGGTGGCGAGCTCGATGGCCGTCATCTCCAGCGCCGGGAGTTGCGCGAGTCGAGCGTCGAGGTCGGATGTGTCGAGCGTCGACGGGTCGAGTTGCTCGTCCAGCCAGGCGGCCTCACCGATTGCTTCGATGCGCTCGATGGTGGATCGATTCGCTCCGTACGTGAGGCGCCGGGCCACGTGATGTCGACGGTCGAACGGTGCGTCGGCGACATCGCACGCGGCGAGCGCGACCGCCCCGGCGACTCCCGCGGCGAGCGGACCGAATCGCTGGAGGAGTGCTCGTCGTCCGACGGCTTCGGGTGGTGACATGCCACGAACCGGTGCAGCCGTGTCGTCGGCGATCGTGAGTTCCGCAGCGGGCGACTTGATCGTCGGGTTGATCGTGGTGCTGATTGTTGTGTCGGTCATGGTTGGTTCTCCATCAATTCGTCGAGCCAGTTGTCGAGGTCGGTGCGTTCGGTGGAGTCGAGGTCGCGCAGCAAGACGTCTTCGCGCCCCGCCGCCTCGAAGACGTCCCACCCCGCGTCGATCGCCGTGGCGCTCGCGTCGTCCATTGCTTCGACCCAGGCGGCCGCTGGAACTTTCTGATTCGGGCTCGCGCACCGGTCGAGGCCGCGGCCGTAGAGACTGCGGCCGAACTCGTCGTCGTCAGCGGTGATGAGCCCGAAACGCCGCGAGGGGTGCTGTTCGGTCAAGAACTCGTAGTACCGCGACAGGTCGAGCGGCCCGGTGTACCGATCGCTCCAGGCCCTCGGCAGGTTGAGGTTCCACGCATCGGTGAACTGCGTCAGCAGGCAGTTCGTCGGCAGACCCGGAGTTGTGGGGAACGATGCCGAATCGGTGAGGCCGATCACGTCGACATCGCTGAACGACTCGTCGACGGCCTCGAACGCTCGATACACCGTGAACGCTCCCGAACCGCTTCCTGCGAGCACGATTCGCTCGATGCCGTGCTTCTTGGCGTGCTTGATCACACCTTTGATGATCTGGCGCGTGTTGTTCGACCCGACGTGAGCTCGACCGTCGGGTGCCGCGTCGGCGCCGGTTCGGCCGAGGTGGAGATCGCCGGTCGCGTTCGGCACGGCGACGACGGTCCAGTCTCGGAAGTAGCCCGACTCGGGGTCGAGCGTGCCCGCATTGAGCGCGCCGCCGACGGCGACGTCGGCGTTGTGGTCGGCTTCGGTGTACGAGGCGGGGTGTTCGGCGCAGCTCGCGGCGTCGAGACACACCGGACCCGGTCGAAAGTAGAGGAGGAGGTCGGGTGACGCGTCGTTGCGCCGCACCGACACACCCGTGGTGGTGCCATCGCGAGAGACCAAGGAGTCGTACTCGCTCCACTGCCATGTGCGGTTCGAACCTTCGACCGCGAGGACATCGAGGTCGTTGTTTTCGTCCGCGGTGTCGATCACCACGAGGGCGCCCAGGGTGAGTGCCGACGCAGCAGCTGCGCCGGCTCCGACGCGAGCGAGCCGGCGTCGTCGTCGACGTCGTCGACCGTGGCGCTTGATGGATTCGACCGGCGCCGCGGCGCGGAGTTGCGTGCTGATGACCGCGTCACGAATGTGCGGCGCGAGGTCGTCGTCGGTTCCGCTCGCGTCAGCGGCTTCGGGCGCGTCGGCGAATCGATCGGGCTGGTCACCCATGGCGGCCTCGATTCGGCTCAGGACGAGAGCTGATCGGACTCGTGCGGCTCGAGCTCGCGACGTAGCTCTCTTCGCGCTCGGCTGAGGATCGAGCTGACGGTGCCGACAGCGATGCCGAGCGACGCTGCGACCTGGTCCTCGGTGAGGCCGTCGACGTAGCGCAGTGCGATGACTTCACGCGAGCGTCGTGGCAGCGCGGCGATCGCTCGCCACAGCGTGACGGAACCGTCGACGTCGGGGTCGGCCGCAACGTCGGTCTCGGTACGACTGGCAACATCGAGCACTCGGCGTTCGTGGCTGCGGCGGCGGAACTTGCGGCGCGCCACGTTGAGCGCAACTGCGGTGACCCAGCCGTGCGGGTTGTCCATCGCGCGCACTCGCCGCCATCGTTCGTACGCGCGAACCATGGCTTCGTCACTCGCGTCCGCGGCGACGTCAGGGTCGCCTCCGCACGCGACGAGCACGATCCGCTCCACGCGGGGGCGTTCACGCCGATACCACTCATCGAATCCATCGTCCATCCAGAAATACGCTCGGTTTCTCAGGTGGAAGTCATGACGGTGCGGTTTCCCTGCAAGAAATTCTCACGGGCGTCTTGGAGACCAACGTAGTTGTCGATCGGCGACGCCTCGTTCGTGCGAAACTTGGGCTCGGTCACGTTGCGAGCGGCGCTCGATCCGTGATGATGGTCGTCATGAGAGCCTTTGTCTTCTCCGGTGGTGCAAGCCTGGGCGCCATTCAAGTGGGCATGGCGAGTGCGCTCGAAGAGGCCGGGATCACGCCCGAGATGGTCGCCGGGTCGTCGGTCGGTGCGATCAACGGGTCGTGGTTCGCCGGCGGTGGCGACGCGGCTGGGCTCGAGAAGGTGTGGGGCTCGATCTCTCGACGCACCATCTTTCCGACGCGTCCGCTGCTCGGACTCCGCGCGTTCCTCGGGCGATCGGACCACTTCGTTCCCAGCACGGGGCTGCGTCGGCTCCTCAAGAAGAACGTCAACTTCGCGCGACTCGAAGACGCCAGCATCCCGTTTCTGGCCGTCGCAACCGACGTGCGCACCGGCGACGAGGTGATCATGTCGACGGGTGATTCGATCGACGCGATCATCGCGAGCGCGTCGATCCCCGCCGTCTTCGCCCCGGCTGAAATCGACGGCCGCTTGCTGATCGATGGGGGCATTGCGAACAACACGCCGATCTCCACGGCGATCGACGCGGGCGCCACCGAGGTGTGGGTGTTGTCGACCGGCTTTTCGTGTGCCGTTGCTGCGCCACCGACGAATGCACTGGAGATGGCGATGCACTCGATTGCGCTGCTCGTCCAACAGCGTTTGGTGCTCGAAACGACCGTTCGCGACTATCCGGTGCCCGTGCACCTCATCCCGCCGCCATGCCCGATGGTGGTCTCGCCGATCGACTTCTCCCAGACAAGCGAGCTCATCGAGCGCGCCCGCAGCGGGACGCGTGAGTGGTTGAACAACGGGAAGCCGCCAGCGCACCCGCAGGCCGTACCGCACCGCCACGACGTCTGACCGCAGCTGCGGTTCTCAGCCAGCGTCGGCGAACAGCTCGAGGATCGGACCTTCGGGCAGACCGTTGAAGACGGTGTCGCCCAAGAAGTCGACGGTCGCTTGGAAGAGGCTCGTGCCGTCGGGAGTCGTGCGGTTGAACAGGTTGTATCCGTGACCGGCTCCCTCGATCGGATACACCACGTTCTCTGGCCCGCCTGCGGCGGCGAGTTGAGCAACGATGGTTTCGGTCTGCGCGTACGGCACGGTCGGGTCGGCGGTGCCGTGGGTGATGAACAACGCTGCGTCGTTCTCGGGGTCGTCGAACGGCGTGCCGATCGAGATGCCGTAGAGGCCGCCCCACAGGTCGATCACCGCAGCGATCGGTGGGGTGGCGATGCCGAAGTCATCGAGTGAATAGGCGGTGAGCAGTGAGGTGACCGCGCCGGCCGAACTGCCCCACAGAATCGTCCACGGTGCGTAGATGTCGTCGCGCTCGTGCAAGAAGTCCATCGCGGTCAGCGTGTCGTCGATCGCTGCGAGGATATTGATCACGATCTGAGGTGCATTGGCGCCGCCCAACTGTGCGCGCATCGGATCCATCCGTGCCGACGGAACCGGATCGTCACCGTCGAGGCGGTAGTTGATCGATGCCACGAGGTAGCCGCGCTGCGCATACTCGGGCGCATAGGCGGTGATGCCGCTGCCGGTCTTGCTCCCTCCCACGAAACCGCCTCCGTGGATCATCAACATCAACGGCATCGGGTTGCCGGGCGCGATGTCGGGGATGTACAGGTCGAGCAGCAGGTCTTCCATCTGGCCGCCGCCGCCGACTTCGCCTTGGCCGTAGACGATGTTCGACTCGACGGTGTACGAGTACGTCGCGGTACTCGACGGCACCACGCACGCCGTCAGCACCACTGCCAGGATGAGGCCCATGGCCGCCCGCTGTGAGTTCTTCATCGCATCCCCGATCGTTGCTGTGCCTACGAACGTAGTGAGTCGGCTTGTAGCCCCGAGCAACCGGAGCGCACATCGCGGGCGAGAAGAAGTTTCGAAGAAACCGAGAACCGTTCGATCTGCTTCGTCGTACCTCTGGGTGTGACGACAACAACCTGACCAGGTCACGCGGCTCGGACGCTTTGCGCCGACGCACCCACCACCACAACAACCTCACAACAGAAGGAACTGACATGACCACCGTGAACACCTTGAATGCACGCGCCCGAATTGCGGTCGCCGCAGCAACCACCGCCCTCGTCCTTGCCGCATGCGGCAGCGACCCGGCACCGCTCAGCGTTCCGGCAGAAGCCGCAACGGAAGCGGCGCCGGAAACCGTCGAAGCAGCGCCCGACACGGTTGCGCCGCCCGCCGCTCCCGCACCTGATGCTGCCGTGAAGATCTCCCAGACCGAACTCGGCGACGTGCTGTCGGACCCGAACGGCATGACGCTGTACTTGTTCACTCAAGACGAAGGTGGCGCGCCGACCTGCACCGGAGGGTGCGCACAAGCCTGGCCGCCACTGCTCGTCGATGGAGACATCGTGGCCCCGGAAGGAGTCGACCCCGCTCTGCTCTCGACGGTCGAACACCCCGACGGCGGGATGCAATTGAAAATCGGCAAGTGGCCGCTGTACTTCTTTGCCAGCGACACGGCCCCGGGCGATGTCACCGGTCAAGGGTCGGGCGACGTCTGGTTCGTCGTCGGCGCCGACGGCACCTCCATCACGTGACGATCAGCCAAGTGACCACCAGCCAAGTGACCATGAGTAAGTGACGATCAGCATCTGATCATGGGTCGGCGCGGCGAAGCGAGCGGGTGGGTGGCAGTGACGGTCCCGGAGCAGCGACGCTCTGGGACCGTCATCGCCGCGAGGTACGTGACCGCTCCGAGACGACCCCGATCCTGGCCCCGGCCTCGCCAAACGACTCACCAAACGACTCACCAAACGACTCGGTGGGAACGGTCGAGTGCGCGAGACTGCTGCGCAGTGCTCGACGCGACGACGATCAGAGGATTCGCGAGCGGTGATCCTGTCGCCACGCGCGAGGTCTACCGTCAATACGCTCGCCTCGTGTACGTCGTTGCGATGCGAGTCGTCGGATCGGCGCCGCTGGCTGAAGAGGTCGTGCAGGAGTCGTTCGTGAAGGCATGGCGTGCGGCTGACGGATTCGACACCTCCCGTGACCTCGGACCGTGGCTCGCCACGATTGCCCGACGGACGGCGATCGACGTGGCACGTCGCGAGAAAGTCTCGCGTCGGGTCCCGCTCGACGACGACGAGTCGGCGACCGTTGGCCGTGTCGACCCCGACCTCGAACGCTCGGATGACGTCTGGGCCGTACGCCACGCGGTCGACCAGTTGCCCGAGCAGGAACGCGAGATCGTGCGACTCCAGCACCTCGACGGACTCACCCAAGATGAGGTGGCAACCCGCCTCGACATGCCGGTCGGCACCGTCAAGTCGCGATCTTTTCGTGCGCACAAGCGCCTGGCCTCCGCGTTGGGGCATCTCCGCAACGGAGGCGACGATGTGTAACACCGATCGAGAGGACACGACGTGAGCAACGACGACGATCGCATCGAATACCTCACCGGATCACCAGATGCCGAGATCCACGACGCCGCGGAACGCGTCGAGCTCGACGCGATGCGCGAGCTGCTGGCGTCGCCCGAACTCTGGGAAGAACCACCGGCCGGGCTCGAAGACAGCGTGGTCGCAGCGGTCGTCGACGCGCAACGAGCAGCCGAGTCGCCACGGTCTGGCGCACCCGCCGCGTCCGTCACCGACCTCGGTGTCGAGCGTGCACGGCGGCGGACGTGGTTGAGCGCCGGGGCGGCGGCCGCAGCCGTGGTGGCACTGGTCGCCATCGGCTCGTTGGTCATCGGTCGTTCAGACTCACCCGACACCTTCGCCTTCACCGTCGAAGCAACCGCCGCCGCGCCGAGCGCCGCCGGAAGTGTCTCGGCATCGAAAACGGACTCGGGCTGGCGGATCGACCTCGATATCGAAGGCCTCGAGCGCCTCGACGACGGCGAGTTCTACGAGGCATGGCTGAAGAACGCCGATGGCATCCTCGTGCCCATCGGAACGTTCAACGAAGGAACCGATGTGGTGCTGTGGGCGGGCGTGCCGATCATCGAGTACTCGACGCTCACAGTCACCAGAGAACTGACGGACGGTGATCAGTCGAGTTCGGGCGAACTCGTCGTCTCTGCCACCCTCGACGAGTAACCGTGGCGCCCGGTATCGGCGCGATGCGGTCAACCGACGACCGCGTCGATCAGGCAGTGTGGAAACGGTGTCACTTGAAGTGACTTCAGTGCACGAATCCAGGGCAGAACTTGACGAATTCATGACAATGTGATGAAGATACGTCACCATGGCGACACTTCATGGTGGCCCGTTTCCGAAGCACGTGACGCGCGGGAACGCACGCTGGCGACACATTGGCGCAGCGCTCGCCACAACAGCGGCGGCGGTTGCCGTCGCACCGGTGCTGATGCAAACGACACCGAACGTCACCGCTGCGGGCGATCCGGTCGTGGGCCCGATCTTCGTCGATCTCGACCGTGACGGCGTGCTCGACCTCGGCGAGGACCTCCCGGCGAGCGACACGCTGTTTCCGCCGGGCGGCGTCACGGTCAATGTCTTCGATACCGCCGGGGGCACGCGGTCATGTGAGGTGACCGGCAATACCTATCGCTGTGATGTCTCCGCGCTCGTCGGGACCGACTTTCGGCTCGAGTTCGATCTGACCGCCGCCGACCTCGACGCCGGATTCTCCGAGACCTTTCGCGGACCCGACAGCGCGTCGAGCGTGCAGTTCGTCAGCGCCGGCGAAACAGCGGGATTCGGCGTCACGCCGCCATCGCAGTGCCCGACCACCGGAAATGGTTTCGGTGGCAACCCGAACAGCCCGACCGGCAAGATCTGGACGACGTGCTACGTCAGTGGCGATCGCGATGACGTCAGCGACGGCAGTCCGCAAGACGTCGTCGTTGCCTCCAACTTCGACGTCAGTGGAAGCGTCGAGAAGATCGGCCTGAAGGGTGATGGCGACGACGCGACGAGCACGGAGGCCGAGCTCGGATCGGTGTGGGGCGTCGCGTACGACGAGTGGAACTCGACGTTGTTCACCTCGACCGGTCTGCGCCGTCACATCGACGTCGGCTCGGCCGGAGTCGGTGGTCTCTACTGGATCTCATACCCGTCCGGTGCATGGAACTCGATCGACCTGTCGAGCCTTTCAGGTGCACCGAGCTATGGCACCCTTCCGGCTCGCGACATCGAGGGCACCACCTTCAACACGCCCTTCTACGACAACGGCATGTACGACGCGATCGGCCGTATCGGTATCGGTGACATCGATCTCACGCCCGACGGGCGAACGTTGATGGTCAGCAATCTCGAAAACAAGTCGATCGACGTGTACGACGTCAGCGACGCCCCCACCGGCGGCGATCCGTCCTTCCTGCGATCGGTTGCGATCACGAGCCCGGGCTGCTCGGATGATGACTTCGCGATCTGGGCGATCAAGTCGATCGACGGCAGCTCTGCGTATGTCGGGGCAACCTGCACCGCCGAAACTTCGGGTGCCGCGAGCGACCTGAGCGGCGAAGTGCTGACCGTTGACATCACCGCGGGCTCGGTCGGCGCCTCCGTCCTCTCGGTCCCGCTCGACTATCTCAGGAGCTGCGAATCGAACTTCGGGACCAATCCGTGTCCGGACGGCGACACGTTCGACCCGTGGACGAACCTCGTCACGGGCAGGACCCAACCGATTCTCTCCGATTTGGAGATCGGCCTCGACGGCTCGCTCGACATCGGCATCCTCGACCGCGACTCGCTCCAGCGATCCTCCAACAACTACCGCCCCGACCCGCAGAGCGCGGCACAGCAGTTCGACTTCGACGCCTCAGCTGGCGACCTTCTGCACGCCTGCAACACATCGGGCGATCCGCAGAACCCGACATGGGTGCTCGAAGGCGACGCCGCGTCGGGATGCGACGCGTTCGCGAACTTCCCTGACACCACCGGCGGGTTCTCCGATGTCAGGAACCACCATGGTCCGGCGGGCGCGGCCGAGTGGTACGGAGAAGAGCGATTCCCCGTCAGCGGGAGCGCGATCGGCCATGCCGAAACCGCTCAGGGCGGGCTCTACCTCAATCCGTATCTTGGCCAGGTCGTGACCTCGTCGATGGACCCGATGAACTTCGATGCCGGCGGCGTCAAGTTCTTCGACACGACGACGGGGACGACGACCAATGTGCTCCAGCTCTATCGGGGCACCGGATTCGACGGCGTGTCCGGCAAAGGCACCGGCATCGGTGACATCGAAGGGTGCTTCATGCCGGTGGAGATCGGCGACTACGTCTGGCTCGACCTCGACCGCGACGGCCTCCAAGAGCCCGGCGAAACGCCGTTGCAAGGCGTCACTGTGTCCCTCGTCGACGCCGACGGTGTGGTCCTGGCGACGACGACCACCGACTCCACCGGCAACTACACCTTCGACTCGTCCGATGGGTTGACGGCCGGCACGGCGCACTGGCTCACATTCGACCCCACCACCACGGTCACCCCCTTGCCCGGTGACTTCGAACCGAGCGATCTCACCGAAACTCAGCGTGACGCCGGGCTCCGCGACGCGAACGACAGCGACGTCGCGGGTGGCTTCATCCTCCTGGTGTCGCCCGAGGCGGGAACCACCGACCACACCTTCGATGCGGGATACACCTTGCCGCCGCTCGAGTACCGCATTGGCAGCCTCGTGTGGGAGGACCTCGACAACGACGGCGTTGCCGAACCCGACGAAACGCCGATCCCTGGGGTGAGCGTCGAGCTGCTCGATGCCGATGGCAACGTCGTCGACACCACGACCACCGACGCAGACGGCGAGTACGTCTTCGACGGTCTCGCTGCAGATGACTACAGAGTGCGAGTGCCCGGCGGGCAAGCTCCGCTCGACGGTCTCGTCACGTCGGGTACGCCCACCACCGACGCCGACAACGGCGTCGACAACGACAACAACGGCGTCGCGACGGGCGCCGACTTCACCTCCGGCGTGGTGACGCTCGGTGAGGGGAGTGGCGTCGAAGAACCTGTCGGCGAAGGCAACGGCATCACCGGCGAAACAAACGAAGACGGTCAGTTCCCCGACGACCAGTCCAACCAAACCGTCGACTTCGGATTCAGCCGGATCACGGTGATGGAGCTCGGTGACCAGATCTGGTTCGACAGCGACAATTCGGGAACACTCGACGCTGGTGAGCCGCTGGCTCCCGCCGGTGTCACGGTCAACCTGCTCGACCAGAACGGCGCGTTCGTCACGGCAACCGTCACCCTCGCGGACGGCACCTACCTGTTCGACGGATTGGAGCCCGGCACCTACATCGTGGAGATTCCCGCGTCCGAGTTCGCAGGGGATGGGCTGTTGGTCGGGTTCGGTCCGTCGACCGGTCCGGGTGTGTCGACGAACCCGGACGACGACATCGAGGACGACTCCGAAGGCAGCCTCACCGCGACTGGTGCGATTCGTTCGGGTGTGGTGACGTTGGAACTCGGTGGGGAGCCGACTGATGACCTTGCGCCGTCGGGCGCCGCCAGCGACGAGAACAGCAATCTCACCGTCGACTTCGGGCTGATCGAGAACGACGGCGAGACCGTCACGATGGAGCTCGGTGACCAGATCTGGTTCGACAGCGACAATTCAGGCACGCTCGACGCGGGTGAGCCGCTCGCCGCCGCAGGTGTGACGGTCAATCTGCTCGATTCGACCGGCGTGTTGCTCGGGTCGACCACGACCGGCGCCGACGGGACGTACCTGTTTCCGGGCCTCGAGCCCGGCACCTACATCGTGGAGATCCCCGCGTCCGAGTTCGCAGGCGATGGGCTGTTGGTCGGGTTCGGTCCGTCGACCGGTCCGGGTGTGTCGACGAACCCGGACGACGACATCGAGGACGACTCCGAAGGCAGCCTCACCGCTACTGGTGCGATTCGTTCGGGTGTGGTGACGTTGGAACTCGGTGGGGAGCCGACTGATGACCTTTCGCCGTCGGGCGCCGCCAGCGACGAGAACAGCAATCTCACCGTCGACTTCGGGCTGATCGAGGACGAAGCTCAGACCGCGCCGGTGCTCAGCCTCGGCGACACCATCTGGTTCGATGCCGATAACAGCGGCACGCTCGATGCGGGCGAGGCCACCGCACCTGCGGGTGTCGTGGTCCTGCTGGCAGACACGACCGGTGGTGTCGTCGCCACGACGACGACCGACGCGAACGGCATGTATCTGTTCGAGGGACTCGAGCCGGGTGACTACGTCGTGTTCCTCGACGCGCCGAACTTCGGGGTCGGCGGCCCGCTTGAAGGGCAACTCTCATCGAACGGCAACGGCGCAATCGCCCCCGATCCTGACGACGACGTCGACAACGACGACAACGGCACCCAAGACGGCGGTGGCATCCGATCGGGCACGATCACATTGACCGAGGGCGACGAGCCCGCAGAGACGGGAACACGAAACCCGACCGTCGACTTCGGCCTCATCCCTGCCGGATCGATCGGCTCACGCGTGTTCGATGACCTCGACAACGATGGGCAATTCGGCCCGGGTGAGCTCCCTGTGCCTGGCGTGACCGTCAACTTGCTCGATGCCGGCGGCGCCGTGATCGCCTCCACCGCGACCGACGCCAACGGTACGTATCTCTTCCCCGACCTGCCGCCGGGCGACTACACGGTTGAGTTCATCGCGCCGCCGGGACGAGTGTTCACGGTCGCCAACGTCGGATCCGACGCCACCGACTCCGATGCCGACCCCGCCACGGGCCGAACTGGCGTGATCACGCTCGGACTCGGCGTCGATGTGGTCGACGTGTTCGCCGGCGTTGTCCCGGTCGAGCTTCCCCGGACCGGCAGCGACGGCTTGGCGCGGGTTATCTGGGCGGGCCTGCTGGTGTTGCTGGCCGGCATCGCGATCACGCTCTCCACTCGTCGACGACGCCCGCTGCGAGTGTGGTGACGACCAGCCAGACCAACTGATCGGCGTCGAATCTGTGTCGGATAACGTGCAGATCCGAATGGCAGCAATGACGGAATTCGACCGTGTCGTGACCGATCTACTGGGTCAGCACGACCTGCGCTACACCGTCGGTCGGCGTGCACTCGTCAAGGTGTTGCGTGTGGCCGACCGTCCGGTCACGCTGCCCGAACTGCTTGGTCTCGCAGGTGACCTGCCGCAGAGCTCTGCCTATCGGAACCTCGCGCTGCTCGAAGAAGCCGGGGTCGTTCGTCGACTGGTGCACGGTGGCGATCATGCGCACTACGAGCTTGCTGAATCGCTCACGGAGCATCACCATCACCTGATCTGCAACCACTGTGGGCGAGTCACCGACATGACGCTGTCGCCGGCGTTGGAGCAAACGCTCGACGACTCGTTCGGGTCGATCGCGGAGGCATCAGGATTCGTGGCTTCGAGCCACGTCATCGACGTGTACGGCCTGTGCAGTCAGTGCGCCAACTGAGCGCCACGGTCTCGGCTCGCAGTACGTTGCGGACGTGACCACACCGGCGACGTTCGAGTTGACCGAGGTCTTCGCCGGTCCCGCGGATGCACCGATCCTCAAAGGCGTGTCGCTCTCGGTGCCGTGCGACGGGATCCTCGCGGTTGCGGGCCCGTCGGGTTCGGGCAAGTCGACGCTGTTGCGGTTGTTGAACCGCCTCGATGACCCGCTGTCGGGCACCATCCGGTGGAACGGTGACGACGTCGCAACGTTGCCGCCCCAGGTGTTGCGGCGCCAGGTGGCGATGATCTTCCAGAAAGCGCCGCTGTTCCCGGGCACGGTGTTCGACAACTTCACCGTGGCGCTTCCCGACGTGAGCCGTGCCCGCGCGCACCACGTGCTCGAACACGTCGGGCTCGATCCAACGTTGGTCGAGCGCGACGCATCGAAGTTGTCAGGCGGTGAAGCGCAGCGCATGTGTATCGCTCGTGCGCTGCTGACCGAGCCGGCGGTGTTGCTCGCCGACGAGCCGACCGCAGCGCTCGACACTGCGTCGCGCCGGACCATCGAAGACCTGGGTCGCTCGGTTGCGGACTCGGGCGTCCCCATCGTGTGGATCACTCACGACACCGATCAGCTGCGTCGCCTTGCCGACCATGCTGTGGTGCTCGTCGATGGACAGGTCGCGGCGTTCGGTCACGTGAGCGAACTCGACCAGCATGAATCGGCACACGTGCGCGAGCTCGTCGGGGCGCCGTCGTGAATCGAGCCGACATCAGCTTGTGGGGGCTCGGAGCATCGAGCATCTTGATCTTGGTCGCCGTGTGCATCTCGCTGTGGCGGCGGCTGGGCCTCGAGAAGGAGTTGCTGTGGGCGGCACTGCGTGCATTGGTGCAGCTGTTGCTCGTCGGCGTCGCGTTGCAACTGGTGGTCGATGACGATGACCCTCTCGTCTTTTCGCTGATCTGGCTGCTGGTGATGCACGTGTTCGCGGCGTATACGACCTGGCGGCGAGCGAAAGATGTGCCCGCCGTGTTCCCGCTGTCGCTCGCGGCGTACAGTGCGTCGGCGGTGGTGACACTCGGTGTGCTGTTCGGTTTCCAGGTGTACGAGGTCGAAGGGCGAACGATCGTGCCGCTCGCGGGGATCGTGGTTGGCAACTCGCTCAGCGCCACGGTGTTGGTTTCGCGGCGACTGTTCGACGCCGCGATCGAACGTCGCGAGGAGATCGAAGGGCGCTTGGCGCTGGGCTTGTCGGCGCGTGATGCGTTTGCACCGATCTTGCGCGAGTCGCTGCGCACGGCGCTCATCCCACAGATCGAAACCACCAAGGCCGTCGGCATCATCGCACTGCCCGGAGCGATGGTCGGCTTGATCCTGGCCGGCACCGACCCTGCGGACGCCGTCCGGGTGCAGCTGTCGGTGATGTACCTGGTGCTCGGCAGCGTGGCGACGACCACTGCAGTGATGAGCTTGGGTATCTCTCGCCAGCTGTTCACCAGCGCCGAGCAGCTGCGTCGCGAGCCGTAGACGTCCCTCGAACGTGGGGCAACTGCGCCGTACGGTGTCGTCATGACGAGGTTCGTGACCGACGAGATCGATGTGATCGACGCGTACAAGCTGCTGAGCGGATTGGTGGTGCCGCGGCCGATCGGCTGGATTGGCACGCGCTCGGTCGATGGCGTGAACAATCTGGCGCCGTATTCGTTCTTCAACGGGGTTGCTGCCTCGCCGCCCACAGTGATGTTCGCTCCAACAGGTCAACCGGCGGCACGCAAGGACTCGCTCACCAACGCACGCGAGACCGGCGTGTTCACGGTGAACATCGTGAACTTCGACTTGGTCGAGGCAATGAATGCGTCAGCCGCCACGGTCGAACCCGACGTCGACGAGTTCGACACCGCCGGGCTGACCGTGCGCGAGGCAACGGCGATCAACGCGCCGATCGTGGCTGAGGCGCCTGCGAGCTTCGAGTGCCGAGTACTCAAGATCGTCGAGATCGGAACCGCACCGATGGGCTCGTCGGTGGTGTTTGGCGAAGTGGTCGTCTTCGACGTTGCCGACCGTCTGCTCGATGGGACCCGCGTCCACCAGAGCGAGCTCGATCCGATCGGCCGCCACGCTGGCTCGACCTACTCCCGCGCCAACCAACTCTTCGACATCGAACGCCCCGGCTAGCGAACGGTGCGACAACGCCACGCGCCGTCCAGTGATTCGTGCGTATCGGCTTGTTCAGCGGTCGACTCGCCCAACTTCAGCGTTGGGTCGATGCGGTGGTTCGCCACACCAGTTGAAGCGCAGGCCGCTCCGCCGTCGACTCGTTGCGCGTGCCGGAGTGCAGTACGTGGCCGGAGAACACGAACGCTGTGCCCGCCTCGCCGGTGAGAGTGAGCTCGTCGTCGTGGTGGCCCAGTTGGCCGGCCAGACGTTGCAGGTCGGGTCGACGATGACTCCCCGGTATGAGTCGGGTTGCGCCGTTGTGTTCAGTGAAGTCGACAAGCGCGATGATCGCCGTGGCAACGGTGGCCGGACCTGCTTCGAGCGTTGACGGAGCATCGGTATGGAGGAACTGGCTGCCGAAGGTCGGCTGTGGGCTGCGATACGAGACCTGATCTCGGCGGTATGACTTCCCGAGAATCTCTGTCAGCACCTGTGTGAGTTCGGGGCGGTCGAGTGCGGCGTCGATGAACTCGCTGCGGCGGTCGAGTTCGAACAGATGATGGGTGCCGGCGGTGGGTTTGTCGCCCGCGCATCGTTGGGAGGGGGGAAGTCGCAGCAGTTGGCGACACGTCGACAGTGTGGTGTCGACATCGGCGCGTGAGAAGAAGCCGTGAAGTCGGGCCCATCCAGTGTTGTGGTCGTACGCGACGCGTGACGTACTCGAAGTGCTCACCCATGCGACGTTAGAGAAGGTGGACAGGTGCGGTCAGGCAGGATTTGTGTTCGAACGCGCGTGACGACGACGAGCAGGGCGGGAAGTGGCGGTTGATCGACTCCCCGTCGCGGACACCTGAACTCGTCAGGACTGGCCGGAGCGAACGACCACCCCGGGACGTTCGCCCGTGGGTACGCCGTTCGTGAATGTGACCGCACCCGACTTGATCGTGTGGGTGTAGCCGTCGACGTCTTGCAGGAGGCGCCGACCGCCCGCAGGGAGGTCGTTGACCATGTGCGGAGGATGCAGGTGCAACGCGTCGTAGTCGATCACGTTGATGTCGGCGATCTTGCCCGGCTCCAGCCGCCCGCGGTCGGTCATGCCGTAGGCATCCGCGGTCGCTGCGGTCTGTAGCTGCACGGCGCGCTCGATCGAGATCTTCGGACCGCGGGTGCGGTCACGCGTCCAGTGCGTGAGCATGTAGGTCGGGAAGCTCGCGTCGCAGATCAGTCCACAGTGGGCACCGCCGTCGCCCGCGCCCGGGATCGTCGACGGGTGTACCAGCATTTCGCGGATCGCTTC
This sequence comes from uncultured Ilumatobacter sp., assembly GCA_938049325.1. Taxonomy (GTDB): domain Bacteria; phylum Actinomycetota; class Acidimicrobiia; order Acidimicrobiales; family Ilumatobacteraceae; genus Ilumatobacter_A. The sequence continues at coordinate 21,462 of CALICC010000163.1, forward strand.
GTGATCGTGGCCGTGGTAGTTGCCGAGCGGCGAGAACATGAAGCTCGTGCCGTCGTTCTCCAGCATCCAGTCGATCACGACTTCTTCGGGGCGGCGTCCTTCGCTCGCAGCGACGCCG
>CALICC010000164.1 GCA_938049325.1 uncultured Ilumatobacter sp.
CCCTTATTAGAAATACAAGATGCCTTTCGCAAGAATCAAGAAGAGCAAAAGAAAATAGAACAAGAACAGCGGCTAATTCAATTAGAGAATGATGAAAAAGTCTATTTTCTACATCCTGCCGCGATGAAGGGCGCACCCACCGAGAACAGGTTCAAGAGCGAGACCGCCGCCCCGGCCGTCGACCCCATCTGGCACTACGGCTACCTGTTCCACCCGGCGCTCACACTGGGCGGCGGCACGTTCGCCGTACAGCGCAACATCGTGGCCGAGCACGTGCTCGGCCTGCCGCGCGAACCCAACGTCGAACGCGGTCTCACCTGGTCGGAAGCGCGCAAGCTCGCGGTGTAGCGAACGCACTCCCGCAGCGATCGATCTGTAGCTTGTCGACGTGGCCGCAACGCATGCATTCGGAATCGACATCGGTGGTTCGGGAATGAAGGCGGCGATCGTCGACCTCGCCACCGGTGAACTCGTCAGTGACCGCTTCCGGATCGATACGCCGCAGCCTGCGACGCCTCAGGCCATGGCCGACGTCGTCGTCGAACTCGTACGTGAGCACGAGTGGGATGGTTCGGTGGGGTGTGCGTTCCCCGCAATCGTGCGCAACGGCGTTGTCGGCTCGGCGGCCAACATCGATTCGTCATGGCTCGACGTGGACGCTGATGAACTGTTCACCGAGGTGCTCGGCGCCGAGGTCCACATGATCAATGATGCCGATGCCGCCGGACTGGCAGAGGTGCGGTACGGCATCGCGCAGGGTCGTCAGGGCGTCGTGATGATGCTCACCTTCGGAACGGGTATCGGTTCGGGCTTGTTCGTCGACGGCGCCTTGGTTCCGAACACCGAACTCGGTCACCTCGAACTCGACGGGGTCGACGCCGAGAGTCGTGCAGCGGCGAGCGCTCGCAAACGTGACGACCTTTCGTGGAGCGAGTGGGGTGACCGTGTCAACGACTACCTCCGCCATGTCGAGGCGCTGTTCAGCCCCGACCTGTTCGTGATCGGCGGAGGCGCCAGCAAGCGCACGGAGAAGTGGCTCGATCGTGTCGACATCAACACCGAGATCGTTGCGGCGTCGATGGCGAACAACGCGGGCATCGTCGGCGCTGCGCTCGTCGCTCCCTGAATCGCACCAGCGCGAGACGATTCAGTCTGGCGAGTCGGATGATGCGGTGCCGGTGGGGCTGGTGGTTGTTGCTTCGGCGGGTGATGTGTCGATCCCGGCCCTCCGGCGCGGGAACCGGCTGACCACCGATCGATTCGGGCCGATCACCCCGGCACGTTCAGCGATGATCTGATTGAGTTCGCCCGCCGCGAGAAACACGACACATGCGGCCCACATCCAGGTGAGCCCGAGCAGCAGCGCACCGGTCGCACCGAGCAGGTCGTTGCTCGAGTCGCTGCCGAGGAGACGGATGTACCAGCCGAACCCGAGTGAAAGGACCAACCAACCCACGGCGGTGACGACCGCGCCAGGGAGGTCGTAACGCCACGGGGTGTGATGGGTCGGGCCAATGTGCAGCAGCGTCGCGGCCCACACGACCAAGACGGCGAAGGTCACGATCGCCACGATCGCGACCGGGACACCGGCGTCGCGGCTGATGAACCAGAACGCTCCGGCGGCCACACCCGTCGCGAAGGTGCCGATGCTGAGGCCAAGGGCGAGCACGCGGGTGTGCACGAAGTTTCGAGTGTCCTCGACGTCGTAGACCTCATCGAGTGCGCGGATGAGGCCGGCGAATCCGCGCGATGCGCTGAACAACGCCACGGCGATCGATCCGCTGAGCACGCCGGGTCGCTGGCTGTTGAACAGGTTGTTCACGGAGTCGGTCAAAGGTTCCGCCTCGCTCGCGAAGACTCGCTCGATGAACTCGATCAGGACCTTGCGGAACTCTTCGGTGAGATCCTCGCCGAGGAGTGAGATCGAGGAGAGCCCGGCGAGCAGGATGGCTGGCAGGCTGAGCAAGAGCCAGAACGCGACGCTCGCAGCGGTGTCGAACAGGCCGTCTTCGCGGATTTCGCGAATCAGCTTCTTCAGGATGTCCCACATCGTCCGACGAGTCTGCCCGAATCGGTGCGCGTTGATGTCGTCACGCCGCTGGCTGACGGGTGTCACGCGGCTTCTGCCGCGCTCCGAAGCGCCGGATGGGCGATGATGGGACACGTGATTGTTGTGTCCGGGGAAGCATTGATCGACCTGGTGATCGGCGTGGATGCGTCGGTCGAGGCCGTGATCGGAGGCGCGCCGTACAACACGGCTCGCGCCGCCGCACGGCTCGGAGCTGACGTCCGTTTCGTCGGCGGGCTGTCCGCCGACCGGTTCGGTCAGCGTCTGACCGACCAGCTCGTCGCCGATGGAGTGCGGGTCGATCGTTCGATGGCGCTCGAGATGCCGACGACGCTGGCGGCCGCAGAGATCGATGCGAACGGCGCCGCGAGCTATCGCTTCTATTTCGCCGGGACGTCGGCGCCCGAGTTGTCGAGTGAAGCGCTCGCCGCTGCGTTCCACGAACTCGATGGCGCCGGGAGCAACATCTTCTTCACCGGCGGGCTGGCGCTCGTCTTGGAGCCGATGGCCACGGTGGTTCGAGCGTCGATTGCGAACCTCCCACCAACGGCCGTTTTCGTGCTCGACGTCAACTGTCGACCGGCTGTCATCGACGATCGGGATGCGTTCGTCGCCAACGTGGTCGAGGCATTGCCACGTGCCGACATCGTGAAGGTCTCCGACGACGACCTCGAGTATCTCTACCCGGGCGTGAGTACCTCCGAGGCCGCCCAGCGTCTCGTCGAGGGTGGCGCGTCGGTGGTGGTGGTGACCGCCGGTTCGGAGAAAACCATCGTGATCGGCGCCGATCAGACGACCGAGGTGCTGGTGCCGCCGATCAGCGGCGGTGTCGTCGACACGATCGGGGCAGGCGACACGTTCGGTGCCGGACTCATCGCATGGTGGTCGGCCGCTGGCCTCGACCGCAACGCCGTCTCGGTCGCCATGGTCGAGCAAGCCGTTGCTGCGGGTCACGCAGCCGCAGCGGTCGTGGTCACGCGCCGCGGAGCCGATCCGCCCCACCTCGCCGACCTCCACATCGACTGGCCGACGCCGAGCTGATCGACGAGGCCGACTACGACCTGACCAGGCACGTTCTGGCGGCACCGCCGCAGGTCGCGGTGTCGGCGGCGGCTCAGACGAGGTAGTGGCGCACACCGAGTCGCTCGGCGGAGTCGTCGCCGGGGACGGGGAGTTGCGCCACGACGCGAAGATTCGGCCATTCGACCGGGCTGAGCTGCTGGTATTCGAACGTCAACTCGCCCGCGGCGGGATGCACGAATCGGCGCAATCGAGTTTCGAATCCCGAGACGCCGTGCTCGGGCCACCATGCTGCGAACTCCTCGCTCTCTTCGGTGAGCAGCGTGACGAGTTCTTCCATCGTGTCGTCGTGGCGTACCGCCGAGGTTGCCGACCGGAATTCGGCCAGCGCTTGGCGTGCGTGGATGTCCCAGTCGACGATCAGCGACCGAGTGGTCGGGTCGGCGAACAGGACCCAGAGAAGATTTCGGCGCGGCGGGTCCAGCGACGGGAGCCGGGGATACAGCTGCTCCTGAGCGCGGTTCCAGGCCACGAACTCCCAGTGCGGCCCGAGGACGTAGGCGGGGGCCGGCATGAGTCCGTCGAGGAGGCGAACGAGTGCACTCGGCGGTTCGGTCGGTGCCTCGACTGCTGCCGTACCCGGATCGGTGAGCGCGAGGAGATGGTCGAGCCCGGCGTCGTCGAGTAGGAGGGCGCGGCCGATCGCCAGCAAGACGTCGTCGGAGGCGTTGATCCGCCGACCTTGTTCGAGCCACGTGTACCACGTGACCGACACACCGGCGAGAAGCGCGACTTCTTCACGTCGGAGTCCGGGCGTCCGCCGCCCCCGGCCAGCTGGGAGGCCGACCTGATCAGGACGCGTCGACTCGCGGCGTGCGCGAAGAAACTCCGCCAACTCGCGTCGGTGCTCACCACTGGACCCCACTCGTTGATTCTCGCACGAGGATCAACGAGTGGGGTGGTGCTCTCGGTTCCCGGTTCAGCGACCGGGAGCGGTGCCGATCAGGTCGTTGATCGAGTTGCGCACGTCGATCAACGGATTGTCGGCAGCGGCAGGCACTGCACCCTCGTCGGGCTCACCGCTTACCTCGGGCTGCGCCGGCGGTCCGCTGACCGCGTCGAATGCGTTGAACTCGGCTGGGCAGGTGTAGCCGTCGATGATCGGTGCGACCGACGGGTCGAGCAAGTACTGCCCGGTGACGAAGCCCGCACAGCCGTTGATGCCGAGCGATGTGTGGCCGGGCGTGTCGACGCTGAGGAGCACCGAGTTCGGCATGATCGAGCGCAGCGCTTGCGCGCCCTCGTACCGGGTGGCCGGGTCATACAGCGTGCCGATGATCAACACCGTGTTGGCTGTTTCGGCGTCGAACGGACCGGTGTAGCGGTTGTCGTCCTCGATCCTCCAGCGGGCACAGGGGCTCGACGCCCACGTCCAGAGGCGGCCGAAGTAGCCGTACTCCTCGTCCGCCGCGGCTCCTTGCTCCGACCACACGCGGTACGAGCGCGGGTTGTTCGTGTCGGCACATGCGACTGCGGGGAACGCCTCGACGAAGTTGGGGTACGGCTCCTGCTCGGATGGTGGGTCGGCGGAGAACCACGATGCGTTGAATGCCGGCGTGGCAGTGCGATCGGCCAATGCCGGCTCGAGGCTGGCGATCCGAGCGGCAGCGTCGGCGAAGGCGAACGGGTTGTAGAGCGCCCCGAGCATGTCGCCGACGAACAACTGGTACGTCAGCTCGAAGTCTCCGAACGGTGTCGGCAGGATCAGCGGTTCGTCTCGAAGTGCTGATGCGATCGCGGCGAACCGCTCCGACGAGTTCGGCGCGAGCGCACAGTTGCCCGGGGCGGCAGCGTCGCACTGGGTGAAGAACTGTTCGAGCGTTTCTTGTGCCCCCTCGTCAGAACGCAACCGCGTGCTGAACGGCACCTCGGCCTCTTCGTTCACCCAGGCAATGGGGTCGAGCACGCCGTCGACGACGACCGCTCGAACTCGATCGGGGAAGAGGTTTGCGTACGTGGCGCCGACGAAGGTGCCGTACGAGAGTCCGAGAAAGTTCATCTGCTCCTCGCCCAACGCCTCACGGATGAGGTCCATGTCGCGTGCCACGTTGGCAGTCGACATGTGTTTCATGATCCGCCGTGCGTCCCACTTGAAGAGACACGCGAATCCGAATGCTCGGTCGTTCAACCGGATCGTCCGCTCTTCGGCGCGGGTGAGTGGGAAAGGTTGCGCCGGCGTGACCGCAAGCGCGTCATCGAGGGTGTCGAAACACCGCGGCGGCGTGCTCTGCCCGATACCGCGTGGGTCGAATCCGACGAGGTCGAACCTCGCCGGAACCTCGGGGCCGAGCACCTGGCCGGCGAACGGTCCGAAGCCGACAGCGAAGTCGATCCCCGATCCGCCGGGCCCGCCCGGGTTGAGCATGATCGAACCGATCCGATTGTCGGGATCCGACGCTGGGATGCGGGCGAGCGCAACGGTGATCGTCGGGCTCCACAGCTGGTCGTAGTCGAGCGGCACTTCGGCGTCGGCGCACTCGATGACGGCGCCGGTTGCCTCGGTCACTTCCTCGTAGCAGGGCGACCATTCGAGTACGGGCACCTGAGGTGCGCCGTATTCGACGGGCTCGCCTCGTGCCTGCGCTGACGGCGCCAGCAGCATCCCTGGCCCGGCGATCACCGCCGAAACTGCGAACGCAGTCCATTTCGTGAATCGTTGCATGGTGCACCCTCCCGTGTGTCACCGCCGACGATGTTGAGTCGACGATTTGTCAAATCTTGACGCAATTTTGAAGGTAGCAGTCGTGTCAACTCGGCGTTCGAGCTGAGGCCCCACAGGCTGCTGCGTGCCGGAATGGAATCGGCGTGACCGGCTGCGGTCTGTCTCTACCGAGCGACTCGGCAGGGTTGTCCGCGCAGCGAGTTGCAGTCGGGAAGTGCCGCTGGCGGGTCGATGCCGGGGATCACCGGCAAGACGATCTGCGACGCCATGGCGCCGCCGACCGAGATCGTGACCTGTTCGCCGTTGACGATGGTCTCGAACGCCCAGACAGCTCGGTTTCCGCCGGGAGCGTCGACCATGAGTCGGATCTGCGACCCTGCTCGGAACACGTGCGCGAACGGGAAGATCTCGACACGGACGCCCGCGTAACCACCCGGTTCGTCGCTGGGCAGCGGGAGATCCTCGGCGTCATCGGCGAGGTGAGTGTGGACTGGCCGGAGGTCGGTCGAAGCTGCGTCGTCGAGCGCGCGATGGCTCGCTCGCAACCATCCCGATTGCACCATGACCTCGGTGCCGTCGGGGCGCAGTTCAGTGAGCGTCACCTCCAGGTCGGTGTCGCCGAGGTTGCTGTTGATCCAGAGGTCGACGGAGCCGGAGCCGACCATGGTGAGCGTCTCGGCGAGTGGCTCGGTTCGGAAGTCGGCGAAGGTCCCAGGAGCCGGCTCCTGCCAATCCCACACCACGTCGGTGCGCCAGAGATCGGACGAGTTGCCGGTCCAGAAGGTTTGCGGTCCGCCGTCGGGGACTGCCAGATACCCGACCTCGCTCGCCGAATCGGCGGCGGTGTCGCTGAGCGCGCCGTCGGCGCCGAGGAACCACGTGCGAGCCTGCGTCGATGGGATCGGCCAGGACTCGAACGACTCGCTGAATCGCGGGAGTGGGGCCAGCGGTGTCGCGCCGTCGGCCGCGCCTTGCTCGAACATCACGACGATCGGCGGCTCGGCCTCGAACGCGGCGAGGGCGTCGTCGTAACTCATCCCGGCAAACCGGTCGACGATGTCGCCGACTTCGTCCGTGCCCCAGATCCCGCTGGCGAGGATTGGTGCAACTCCGCGTGCCGGGCCGAGGTCGGGGGTTCGATCCGCCACGTAGAGGTCGAGGAATTCGAGCATGCGCGGGAGCACGGCGGGGCTGATCGACTCGGTGTGGAGGCCGTTGAGCAGCGTGACGTAGAACTGGTCGGTGCCGGTGAATCGGTCGAGCATCGTCGGGAATCGCCCGCCCGTCTGCTCGTCTTGCCAAGCGCCGGCGAGAAATGTCGGCACCTCGATCTTGTCGACGAACAGGCGCGGCGAGATGTCGTCACCGACCGTGCCTTCGTAGAACTCGCCTGCTCGGATCTCCGAGATGAGGTCGGGGTTCTGCAAACGGACGGACTGGTTGGTGGCGCATTCGTCGTCACCGCGGGCGACCTGATCGAGCGTCCAGCTCTGGCCGGCGTCGAGCGGGTTCCCCTCGGGGTCGATTGACGGCATCGCCGAGTCGACCCGCTCCTGCGTCCAGTCGACTGCGAAGCCCGTGTTCAAGATGCCGCCCGGGTACAGGGTGGCCTGGTAGCTGTCGTCGAGCACCGAGAGCGGCGTGATCGCCTTCAGGCTCGGAGGCTGTGTCTGGGCGACGAACAACTGGCTGATGCCGGGATACGAGATGCCGACCATGCCGACGGAGTTTCCGGCGACCCAAGGCTGTGCGGCAACGGCTTCGATCACGTCGTAGCCGTCGGTGCTCTGGGTGTATTCGAAGTAGCGGAACGAACCTCCGCTGCACCCGGTGCCGCGCATGTTCACACCGACGTACGCGTAGCCGAGCGTCGAGAACAACGTGGCGAAGCCGACGCCCTGGTCGGGATTGCTCGGCGAGTAGCCCGAGTACTCGACCAAGGTCGGGTAGGGGCCGTCTTCGATCGGACCGGGCAGCACGATGTAGGCGCCGAGCGTCGTGCCGTCGCGAGTGGTGATGTAGTCGAACCCGCTGGTGGCGTCGATATTGACCTCGAGGCGCTGCTCGGCGAAGAATGCCGGTTCGGGGTGGTCGTCGCGGCCGAGCACGTCGTACGTCACGGTCGACACGGCGCCGTCGCTGACTCGATAGTCGACCTCGGGGTCGAGGTCGCGAACGACGAGCGAGCCGTAGTCGTCGGCGACTCCGGCGATGGCTGCGGCGTCGAAATCGTCGTCGCCGATGAGTGAGAACTCGGCGCCGGGCGTTGCATCGAGAATGGTGATCTGCTCGACGCCGGGGAGCACGCGAGCGTCGATGGGTTGATCGGTCTCGAGGGTGTCACCGCTGTCGACGTCATCATCGTCGGGCGGCGGGTCGCTGACCTCAGGTGCGGTGTCGTCCGCGGCGGTGTCCGCTGTGGTGTCGTCAGGCGTCTCGTCGATCTCGGATGTCGCCTGCGGTGCGGAGATCGGCGAGTCGTCACCGGACGCGTCGTCGCTGCTTCCTGCGCACGCGGTGACCAGCGCGATCGAGACGATTCCGGACCAGACACGTTTCCCCATGGGCCGAGCCTCGCACGCGGCAGGTGCTCAGACGTAGCCTGAGCCGGTGGCTGAGCTGATTTCTCCTGACGTGTTCGAACTCGATGCGATGATCGCTGATCTCGCGACACTCGTCGAGATCGAATCTCCTTCGCTCGATGTCGAAGCGCTCAACCAGTCGGCCACGGCACTCGCCGCGATGATCGAACGTCACCTCGGCGGCGCGTGCACGCTGGTCGAAAGCCCTGCCGGACCGCACGTTCACTGGTCTGGTGGCGGGACGCCGAAGGTGTTGATCCTCGGGCACCACGACACCGTTTTTCCGATGGGCACGCTGGCCAAGCGACCGTTCACGATCGCAGACGGCGTGGCGACAGGGCCCGGCGTATTCGACATGCTCGGCGGCATCGTCCAAGTGCTCCACGGACTGGCACGCCTCGACGACCTGAGCGGCGTCGAGTTGCTGTTCAGTGCCGACGAGGAGGTCGGCTCCCATGAGTCGCGTGAGTTGATCGAAGAGCGCGCACTGGCGTGCGGGAACGTGCTCGTCCTCGAACCGTCGGGCGATGGTGGCGCGCTCAAGACCGGCCGCAAGGGTTGCGGCACCTTCGAGGTGATCATCGGCGGCCGCGCCGCACACGCCGGCCTGGAGCCCGAGAACGGCATCAACGCACTCATCGAAACAGCGCACCAGGTGATCGCGATCAGTCACCTCGCTCGACCCGAAGTGGGAACCACGGTGACGCCGACCGTCGCTGCTGCGGGAACGACCGACAACGTGGTGCCGGCGGAAGCACGGATCAAGATCGACGTGCGCGTCGAATCGGCCGACGAGAAGCAACGCATCGAAGCGGCCATGGCCGGGTTGACCGTCGTCGACCCTGACGCGTCGCTCACGGTGCTCGGTGGTGTTGGTCGCCCGCCGATGCCCGAGTCGGCCTCGGCGTCGCTGTTCCCGATTGCAGAACGCGTGTCTCCCGGCATCGTCGGAATGGCCGTCGGCGGCGGAAGTGACGGCAACTTCACCGCAGCGATCGGGGTGCCGACACTCGACGGCCTCGGCGCCGTGGGTGGGGGAGCGCACGCCGACTCCGAGCACATCATCGTGGCAACGATGCCCGAGCGAGCTGCGCTGCTCGCAAACCTGGTCGCAGCGATACCAGCGTGACGATGCGCGTCGTTGTCACCGCCGGTGGCGCAGGGATCGGCCGAGCGATCGCCCAACGCTTCGCCGCGGATGGCGCGGCCGTGTGGGTATGTGACGTTGATGCCGAGGCGCTCACATCGGTGTGCGTGAGCGAGCGCATCGACGGCGCACTCGCCGATGTTTCCGACACCGAGTCGGTCGACCGGTTCATGGGTGTCGCACTCGAGCAGCTCGGGGGCATCGATGTGCTCGTCAACAACGCAGGAATCGCAGGCCCGGGCGGGGTGATCGAAGACATCGATCCCGATGAGGTCAACATCACGTTCGACGTCGATGTCACGTCGATGTTCCGCACGTCGCGCCACGCGATCCCGGCGATGAAGGAGCAGAGGAGCGGCGTCATCATCAACATCTCCTCGACTGCCGGGCTGTACGGATTCCCGTACCGCTCGCCGTATGCGGCCGCGAAGTGGGCGGTCGTGGGACTGACCAAGACGATGGCGATGGAACTGGGTGAGTTCGGCATCCGCGTCAACGCGGTCTGTCCCGGATCGGTGGCGGGGCCGCGCATGGATCACGTGATCGCGCTCGAGGCCGACGCCTCCGGGCGCGACGCCGACGAGATTCGCGCCGGGTTCGAGCAGCAGGTCTCGTTGCGTACCTTCGTCGACGCCAGCGACATTGCCGACGCAGTGGCGTTTCTGGCGTCGCCA
>CALICC010000165.1 GCA_938049325.1 uncultured Ilumatobacter sp.
CCGAGGAGCGTGCTCACACGGCTGACCGCCTGAGCCAGACGTCTCAGTCAGGCAGGAGATCCACCTCGAACGAGGCGGCGAGACCCGCGGCGATTTTGCCGTCTGCCGCGGCAGCGTCAATCGCGTCGAGTTGGGTGCGGCGCGGATCGATCCCGTCGGCGACACGCACCATCACAGCTCGCTGGCCTGCAGCGTCAGCCCAGGCGTCGCCCGTATGCGTGTCGGTGGTGTACGCCGCGTCGGCGAACTGCACATCGAATGCGAACCGATCGAAGGTGACGGTCGCCTTGGCGTCGCGCAGCCAGGCCACGACTTGCTGAAAGGTCGGCTGAGTGTCGTCCGCGGTGCGGATGGACTCGATCGGGACGATCACGACCGCACGGTCGTCGACGACGAGCGTCTTGGCGCCCGGCTGCTTCTTCCGGCTCAGCTCTGCGACTTCTTGCGAATGATGTTGAGCGCCGAACCGGCCTCGAACCACTCGACTTGTTCGGGGCTGAACGTGTGCTTGCCCTCGAACGGCACCACGGTGCCATCAGGCTTCACGATCTCGCACTGCACGTTTTCGCCCGGTACGGGTGGCAGCGTGAGCACATTGATGCGATCGTCCTCTTCGATCTTGTCGTAGTCGGCCGGATCGGCGAACGTGAGCGGCACCATGCCCTGCTTCTTCAGGTTGGTCTCGTGGATGCGAGCGAAGCTGCGGGCAATCGCCACCAGGCCCAAACGGAACCGTGGCTCCATCGCTGCGTGCTCACGGCTGGAGCCTTCGCCCATGTTCTCGTCGCCGATCACGACCCACGGCTGACCCGCCTTGTGGTACTCCTCGGCAATTGCCGGGAACCGCTGCGTCTCGCCCGTGAGCTGATTCTTGCCGAAGCCGACCTCGTAGCCGTCAAAGGCATTCACCGCGCCGAGGTACAGGTTGCCCGAGATGTTCTCGAGGTGGCCTCTGTACTTGAGCCACGGGCCGGCCATCGAGATGTGGTCGGTGGTGAACTTGCCCTGGGCCTTGACGAGCACCGGGAGATCGCGGAAGGTCTCGGCAGGCACGGGCTCGAACGGTGTCAGCAGCTGCAGGCGATCCGAAGTGGGGGAGACGATCACTTCGATGTCGTCGCCGCCGTCGGCCGGTGGCGCGGTGAAGGTGTCGACTCCTGGGTCGTAGCCAGCATCGGGGAGCACCTGGCCGACCGGAGCGTCGAGGGTGACCTCGGTGCCGTCGGGTGCAGTGATCGTGTCGACGGTGGGGTCGAAGTCGAGCTTGCCCGCCAGGGCGATTGCCATCACGGTGTCGGGCGAGGTGACGAAGGCGAGCGTGTTGGGTGATCCGTCGTTGCGCTTCGGGAAGTTGCGGTTGTACGAGGTGACGATCGTGTTGGTCTCACCGGTGACCGACTCGGGACGGCTCCACTGACCGATGCATGGACCACAGGCGTTGGCGAGCACGGTGGCGCCGATTGCTTCGAGGTCGGCGAGCAGTCCGTCGCGTTCGATGGTCGCGCGGGTCTGCTCGGAGCCGGGCGTGATCATCAGCTCGATCTTCGACGTGAGTCCGCGCGCTGCGGCCTGGCGAGCGATCGATGCCGCACGCGTGATGTCCTCGTACGACGAGTTGGTGCACGAACCAATGAGCGCAGCAGATGGCACGAGCGGCCAACCGTTCTCGCGGGCAGCGGCGCCGACGCCGTCGGCGCCGACCTTGTGAGCGAGGTCGGGGGTGTGGGGGCCGTTGATCAGCGGCTTCAGTTCGTCGAGGTTGATCTCGATGAGCTGGTCGTAGAGGGCGCCGTCGTCGGGACGGAGATGATCGGCGACCTTGTCGGCCGCATCGGCGAGCGCTTCGCGGCCCGTCGCCTTCAGGTACTGCGCCATGTTGTGGTCGTAGCCGAACAGCGACGTGGTGGCGCCGATCTCGGCACCCATGTTGCAGATGGTGCCCTTGCCGGTTGCCGAGATCGAGTCGGCGCCGGGGCCGTGGTACTCGACGATCGCGCCGGTGCCGCCCTTGACTGTGAGCTGGCGGGCGACTTCGAGGATCACGTCCTTGGGGCTCGACCAGTCGCTGAGGGTGCCGGTGAGCTTCACACCGATGACCTTGGGCCACTTGACGTTCCAGGCGAACCCGGTCATCACGTCAACGGCATCGGCGCCGCCGACGCCGATGGCGACCATGCCGAGGCCTCCGGCGTTGGGAGTGTGGCTGTCGGTGCCGATCATCATGCCGCCGGGGAAGGCGTAGTTCTCGAGCACGACTTGGTGGATGATGCCCGATCCAGGTCCCCAGAAGCCGAGGCCATATCGAGCTGACACCGAGCGGAGGAACTCGTAGACCTCTTTGTTGGTGTCGACAGCGACGCCGAGGTCGATCTTGGCGCCGACCTTGGCTTGGATCAGGTGGTCGCAGTGCACCGTCGACGGCACGGCCGCCTCATCGAGGCCGGCGGTCATGAACTGCAGCAGCGCCATCTGTGCAGTGGCGTCTTGCATGGCCACGCGGTCGGGATGGAAATCGGCGTAGCTGGCGCCTCGCTCGAGCTCTTGGCCCTGCGGATCCGACAGGTGGTTGATGAGAATCTTCTCGGTCAGCGTGAGCGGACGGCCGAGTCGATCCCGTCCGATCTGGACGTTTCCAGGCAGCGCGTCATAGACGGCTTGGACGAGTTCGAGCGGGGTGGTCGCGGTCGCTTGCATGTATACAACTATAATACAAGTTGATGGCTTCGACAAGTGACCCCACAGCGCCGGAATGGATCGGCATCGACCACGTCCAGTTGGCGATTCCCGAAGGCGGCGAAGACACGGCGCGAGCGTTCTACGTCGGAGTGCTCGGCCTCACCGAGATGCCCAAGCCAGTGGTGATGGCCGCTCGCGGGGGAGCGTGGTTCGAGGCGGGGCCGGTCAAGGTGCACGTCGGCGCCGAGGCTGACTTCGTCCCGGCGCGCAAGGCACACCCGGCGTTGACCATGCGCAAGCTGCGCGAGTTCATCGACGAACGACAGCTCGACGCCACGTGGAACGATGAGATCGAGGGCCTTGTCCGTTGCCACGTGGATGACCCGTTCGGCAACCGGATCGAACTCGTCGATGCGGACACCATCACATGAGACGGATTCGCTACCAGGAGATCGCCGACGCCCTCAGAGCTCGATACCGCGACGCTCCGGTCGGGTCGATGTTGCCGTCGGAGTCGGAGATGTCGGCGGAGTTCGAGGCGTCGCGCGTCACGATCCGACGTGCGCTCGAACTCGTCCGTGAAGACGGCCTGGTTGCGGCCCGCCAAGGATTCGGCTGGTACGTCGCCGGCGAACCAGTGCGGCAATCGCTCACGGCGCTCGGCACAATCGAGTCACAAGTCGAAGGTGTGGGCAAGATCTCCGAACGCAAGATCGAAGAGTTCGCATTCGAAGCCTCGCCCGACCGGGTGCGCAAGATTCTCGGGGCCGAACAGGTGCTCCGGGTGAAGCGCGTGAATCTCGCTGACGGCGAGCCGTTTGCTGTCGTGACGGTGTGGTGCCCAGCTGATCGAGGCGCGCATTTGTCTCGGCGAGATGTGGAGCGGCGCCCCTTCTACGAACTGCTCGACATCGAACTCAAGGGAGCGACGCAAACGATTGGGGCCGATCTTGCTGACGCTGAGGTCGCCAAACTTCTCGACGTACCTCAGGGTGCCCCGCTGCTCCGATGCCAACGGGTGACGACCGACGCGACGGGCACGCCGGTGCTCATGAGTGAGCATCTCTTTTCAGCTCACCGCACCGAGTTCGTGGTCGATCTGCCGCAGGCTGAACCGAGCATGACGCCGAGCGGGCTCCGCATCGTTGACTGACTGGGTAGCGATGGTGCCGGAACCAAAAGGACCCAGTGACTGGGTAGTGGTGGTGCCGGAACCAAAAGGACCCAGGCGGATCGGCCTCGTTGCTGTTCCGTAGAGATGCTGCGGGCTTAACGTGGCGGCGTGAGGCGAACGGGCATGGTTGCAGTCACGGTGTGTTTCGCGGTGCTGTCGTGCTCGTTCGACAATCAGACCGAGGTGGCTGGGCCCGGGCTGGCAGCGGAACTCGTCGACCGAGAATTCGTCAGTCGCCCGCCTGCCGATGATGGTGCGACGACGCAGTTGCGCTTTGACGGCGAACGCTTGAACTTCAGTGCCGACTGCAACGGGCACGGAGGTGCCTACGTCATTCGCGAGCGCATGATCGTGGTCGACAGGTTGGGGTCCACGCTTGCGGGTTGCGAAGAATCACCAACCGTACAGACACTCCTGTCGGTGCTCGATGGGCCGAATACCGTGACGTTGGTCGGTAGCGCACTCACGATTGCAAACGCCCGAGAGTCGGTCGCTTTCACGGACGAGTAGTCGAATGACTGGGTAGCGATGGTGCCGGAACCAAAAGGACCCAGTGACTGGGTAGCGGTGGTGCCGGAACCAAAGAGACCCAGTGTCGAGGTGTCGCATACAGTTTGGGTCATGAAGATGTGGGAGTCGTTCCGGTCGGTCGCACAGTTCGACTCGTTCGAATGGAATCCCACGCAGCGCAAGTTGAAGTCGGTGGCATCGGTCGACGATCTCCGACGACTCGCGAAGCGTCGACTTCCGGCCGGCGTGTTCGACTACATCGACGGCGGCGCAGAAGACGAACGCACCCTCGCCACCAACTCATCGGACTTCTCGCGGCTGGAGTTCCGGCCCCGGATCTTGCGAGACGTGTCTGAGCTCGACACGTCGACGACGATCTTCGACAAGCCTGTGGCGATGCCCGTGGTGTTGTCACCCACCGGCTTCACTCGAATTGCTGATGCGCAAGGCGAGTTGGCCGTGACCCGAGCGGCTGCGCGAGCCGGAGTTCCCTGGTCATTGTCCACCATGGGGACCCGCTCCATCGAAGAATGTGCCGAGGCGAACCCGAACGGGGAGAAGTGGTTTCAGATCTATGCCTGGAAAGACAGAGCGCTGGTGCAAGACCTCGTCGAACGAGCCGCCGCGGCTGGCTACGGAGCGGTCTGGCTCACCGTCGACACCGCCGTGCTCGGTCGGCGTGAGCGCGATGTTCGCCGCGGCATGACACTGCCGCCGAAGCTGGGGCCGCGCACACTGATCGACGGCGCGTTGCGCCCTTCGTGGACGCTCGACTTCCTGCGCGGTGGCCCGATCACGTTTGCGAACATTGTCGGACAGAACGACGAGGACGGATCGACGGCGATCTCACTCGCCGACCACGTCCATCGACAGTTCGACCAAGCGCTGTCGTGGGACGACATCGAGTGGCTGCGGTCGATCTGGTCGGGCCCGATCGTGCTGAAGGGCATCCAAACCGTCGCCGATGCCAAGCAAGCGGTGGCGGCAGGCGTCGATGGCATCGGCCTGTCGAACCATGGTGGCCGCCAGCTCGACGACGCCCCGACTCCCGTGTCGCTGATCGAGCCGGTGCGTCAAGAGATCGCCGACCAGGCGACGGTGATCTGCGACGGCGGCGTGCGGCGGGGGAGCGATATCTTCAAAGCGATCGCGCTCGGTGCTGACGCCGTGTCGCTTGGTCGTCCGTACTTCTTGGCGTTGGGGGCCGGCGGTGAAGCGGGCGTCGACTGGTTGCTCAACTTCTTGCGCGACGGGCTCGAGCGCACGATGGCGCTGAGCGGCTGTCGCACGCTGGCCGAGATCGACCGCGACATGGTGGCCTGGAAGCGCTGAGTCGGTTGCTCGCGGCTCAGCGTCAGAGCGAGATCGCCGGCGGCTCGGCGTAGACCTCGTCGAGGCGATAGTTGTTCACTCCGTCGGCTCCAGGCGCGGTGATCGTGTATGCCTTGACGA
>CALICC010000166.1 GCA_938049325.1 uncultured Ilumatobacter sp.
ACATTCACTGTGCAGACGCACCAACACCGGCTGTGAACTCGGTGCAGCGACATCCCCGGCGATCAATGCGACGTGCTCGTGTCCGTCGGCGGCGCGATACGACACGATCCGGAACTCGCCGACGTCGGTCGGAAGCCGTGCATCACCGACGCGCTCGACCAACCTGCCGCGCAACTCGGACCCGCCCGTCTCGGAGTTGGCGTCAGCAACGCTCGACGTTGCGACGTTCGCTCCCGCCGCGGCGATGGCTGCTCCCACTCCGCTGCTCACACCGCAACCCGCCCGTAGTTGGTCGTGCGCTGCTCGAGCGGACGCCCCAACG
This sequence comes from uncultured Ilumatobacter sp., assembly GCA_938049325.1. Lineage (GTDB taxonomy): Bacteria > Actinomycetota > Acidimicrobiia > Acidimicrobiales > Ilumatobacteraceae > Ilumatobacter_A. The sequence goes on from CALICC010000166.1 coordinate 323, forward strand.
CCGCAGCGAACTCAGCGAACTTCTCGCCGGTCATGGCTTGCCCGTGGCTTGCCCCGGCCGCCCTCGAGATGTTCTCGTCCATGAGCGTGCCACCGAGGTCGTTGCAGCCGGCCCGCATCATCTGCGCCGTCCCTTCCAGGCCGATCTTCACCCAGCTCGCCTGCACGTTCGGAATCAGCTCGCCGTACGCCAGTCGAGCAACCGCGTGAATCAGCAGGTTCTCGCGGAACGTGGGCCCGCGACGTGCCTTGCGTTGCAGATAGATCGGCGACGCCATATGCACGAACGGGAGCCCTACGAATTCGGTGAAGCCGACGCGGCCCAGCTTGACGTTTTCCTTCTGGAGGTCACGGGTGCGCACGAAGTGTCGAGCCTGATGAATCGGCTCTTCGACGGCACCGAACATCATCGTGACGTTCGAGTGCAGGCCGATCGAATGGGCGGCGCGGTGAGCTTCGAGCCACTCTTCGGTGTTCACCTTGTCGGGACACAGGATGGCCCGAATGTCATCGTCGAGGATCTCCGCTGCCGTACCGGGCAGCGACGCGAGACCGACGTCCTTGAGGCGTTGCAGGTACGTCGGCAGGTCCTCGCCGAGTCGTTTGGCGCCTTCGGTCACTTCGAGCGCGGTGAAGCCGTGCACGTGCATGTCGGGCACCGCGTCTTTCACGGCCTTGGTGACATCGATGTAGTAGTCGCCGTCGAAGTCGGGGTGAATGCCACCTTGCAGCGTGACTTCGGTGGCGCCGACGTCCCAGCCTTCCTTGGCGCGCTCGGCGATGTCGTCGAGTGTGAGTAGATAGGGCGTGCCGCGCAGGTTCAGCGAGAGCGGGCCTTTGGAGAAACCGCAGAACTTGCACTTGAACGTGCAGACGTTCGTGTAGTTGATGTTGCGGTTGGCGACCCACGTCAGCGTCTCGCCGACGATCTCCTGACGCTTGCGGTCGGCGAGATCTGCCACAGCTGCCACCTCGGGGCCGCGAGCTTTGAGCAGCGTCTCGATCTCGTCGACCGACGGTTCTTCACCGGTTTCGACGCCGGCCAGCACATCGGCGACCGGGCCGCGCATCGCGGGCACCGGGGCCGGCACGAGCGCAGGCGGCGCGCTCTCGGAACCCGAGTACCACGTGGTCGAACGATGACCGACCAGCACGAACTCGGCCCCGTCCGCAACGGTGTCGGCAGCCGTGGTCTTCTCGGGCCAGATCTGGCCCGGGTCGTCGCGGCCGAGCCACTCGGCGTCAGCGCGGTCCATCACCGGGAAGTGGAGCGACTCGTCGAGCCAGCGCACGCGATCGCGGACGAACTCGGGGTAGATCGTGAGCCGCGGTGCCAGCGTGTGGCCCTTGCCCTCGGTCACCTCGCGCAGCCGGTCGAGATCCGGCCATGGCCGTTCGGGGTTGACGTGATCAGCCGTCACCGGCGAAACGCCGCCCCAGTCGTCGATGCCGGCGTCGAGCAGCGAACCGAAGTCGTCGGAGAGGTTCGGCGGCGCCTGCAGATGGATTTCGGGCGGCAGGATCAATCGTGCCGCAGCCAGGGTCCACAGGTAGTCGTCGCTCGGGCACGCTCGAACGCCCTTCATCGCGGTACGCAGCTTCGGCAGGAAGTTCTGCACGATCACTTCTTGCACGTGGCCGTGGCGAGCGTGACTCGCCGCGATCGCTTCGAGCCCCGCCAACTGATCAGCTCGGGTGTCACCGATGCCGACGAGGATCCCTGTGGTGAACGGAATCGAGAGTTCGCCAGCCGCTTCGAGTGTGGCGAGACGCCGAACCGGAGTCTTGTCGGGCTGGTTGCGATGCGCTTCGAGGTCGGGGTTGACCGACTCGATCATCATGCCCTGGCTGGGGCTGAACGGGCGGATGCGCTCGAGCTCGCCGAACGAGAGTGCCCCGGCGTTGGCATGGGGCAGCAGGCCCGTCTCACGCAGCACCAATTCGGCCATCGCCGCTACATAGTGAACCGTCGAGTCGTAGCCACGTTCGGTCAACCAGTCGCGTGCGACCTGGTATCGATCCTCCGGGCGTTCGCCAAGCGTGAACAAGGCTTCATGACACCCCTGACGGGCCCCCTCGCGGGCGATCTTCAACACGTCGTCCGGGTCGAGGTAGAGCTTCTCGACATGGGCTGGTGGCTGCGCGAACGTGCAATACCCGCACGAGTCGTTGCACAGGAACGTCAGCGGGATGAAGACCTTCGGGCTGTACGTCACGCGCGTTCCGTAGGTTTCGTCGCGACGGGCCGCTGCCAGCACCATCAGGTCGTCGAGCGATTCGCCCAGCAGCGGATGCTCGCCGTGTTCGTGTGTGGTGATGTTGGTCATGAGGCTCCCCTGCCGTCTCGTGAAATTCGTCGGTCGACCGGTCAGCTGACGGTCGACGCTCCCGGACCGGGCCGGCTGGCGATGTCGTATTGCGTGAAGGTCTCGTCGCACTCCCAACAGACGAACTGCTGGTCGAGCGGATGTCCGCAGGCATCGTGGACGAGCACCGTCGGAGCGTCTCCGGCCGACAGGTACTGGTCACCCCATCGCATCAGCGCGACCAGCGCCGGCGACAACGCCATGCCCATCTCGGTGAGCCGGTACTCGTAGCGAGGCGGTCGCTCGCAGTACAACTGGCGCTCCAGCACGCCGCGCTCGACGAGCCGCTTGAGGCGTTCGGTCAGGACCGGGCGTGCGATGGTGAGGTCTCTGCGGAAGTCTTCGAAACGCCGCACCCCTCGAAAGGCGTCGCGGAGGATCAGAATCGTCCACCGGTCGCCGAGGATGTCGAGGCTGGCCGAGATCGAGCAGTCCGGTGCGGTTGTCTCCTTCATCGTGCAAACGATCATAGGTGAGTTCGGATTCAGAACCAAGTCGGTCCGCTTTCAGAACTCACTAGGCGGTGTGCTACCCACACAGTTCGGTATACGTTGGGCACATGAGCGACGAGGTGCTCGAACACGCACACAATCACGACGGCGACCACACCCATCGGCACATGGTTCACCGTCACCGCGACGTCACGGGAGGCACAGTGCGCGCCGCTGTGTTCGGCGTCAGCGACGGCCTCGTCTCCAACGTTGCCCTCATCCTCGGCGTGGCGGCCGCCGCGTCCGAGCAATCGAGTGTGCTCGTCGCTGGCGTCGCCGGCCTCCTCGCTGGCGCCGCGTCCATGGCTGCCGGCGAATACGTCTCGATGAAAGCGCAGAGCGAACTCGTCGAGCGCGAACTCGAGATCGAGCGCCGGTCACTCCAGCGCCAGCCGCTCGCCGAAACACGCGAGCTCGCGGCGATCTATCGCCAGCGCGGACTCGACGCCGAACAGGCCATGAAAATGGCAGAAGCCGTGATGGTTGACCCCGAGGTCGCGCTCGAAGTGCACGCTCGCGAAGAACTCGGCGTCGACCCCGACGAAACCGGCAATCCGATCGGCGCCGCCATCAGTTCGTTTCTCGCCTTCGCGATCGGTGCACTCATTCCACTCGTTCCGTGGTTTTTCTCCGAAGGCAACGGAGCAATCATCGCGTCGGCGGTCCTGGGTTTGATCGCCGCCGCCGCGGTTGGCGTCACCCTTGCGCGCTTCACGGAACGGTCTGCCTTGCGCACTGCCGGCCGTCAGATCAGCTGGGCTGTCGCGGCATGTGCAGTGACGTGGCTGATCGGTTCATGGCTCGGCACGGTCATCTGACTCGAACACACCCGCGAGCTCGCAATCAATCGGGCAGCTTCGGCACACCGATGTCGGGATTGCGTCCCAGCGTTGCCGCACGCGTGAGGCTTGCGGCCCCGAATCGTTCCCGCACCGCATCGAAGGCGCCATCGACGGTGTCCGACTCGGCCGCCTCGAACGGCAAGGCCAACTGCGCCCCACCCGCCGCATCATCGTCGACGAGGTTCCCGACAGATAGCCCGAGCAGCGTCAGGCCCTGCTCGTCGATCATGGGCCAGGCCGCCTGGAGCAGCGCGAGTGCAACCTCTTGAATCGCCCCCGTGGACGACGTCGCTTGCGGGAACGACGACGCTCGCGTGGCTCGGCTGAAGTCGTCGAACCGGAACCGCAACGTCACCGTTCTCCCCGAACGCCGCGCCTTGCGCATTCGTCGGGTCACACGATCGACGATGCCCATCAGAAGCACCTCGAGCTCACGCACCTCGCGCCGACCTCGACCGAGCGCCTGCTGTGAACCGATCGAGCCGCGCCGCTTGCCGGTGGAGACCCGTCGAGCGTCGATGTTGTGCGCCAACGCGTGCAGCTGTCGACCCGAGGCCACCCCGACGATCGCGATCAGGCTTGGCTCGTCGAGCTCGGCCACCTCACCGACCGTGTTGATTCCTCGATCGTGCAACTTGGCTGCGGTCACGGCTCCCACGCCCCACAACTTCTGAACTGGGAGCGGATGGAGAAAGTCGAGCTCCGCATCCGGATCCACACGCAGGAGGCCGTCAGGCTTTCCGACTCCGCTCGCGACCTTGGCCAGGAACTTCGTGCGCGCCACGCCGACCGTGATCGGCAGGCCAACCTGATCGCGAACTCTCCAGCGCAGATCTGCGGCGATTGCCTCGGGTGACGCTGCGATCCGCCGCATGCCGGACACGTCGAGGAACGCTTCGTCGATCGAGATTCCCTCAACGATCGGCGAGGTGTCGTCGAACGCGTCGAAGACCGCGCGACTCGCTTCGCTGTAGGCCTCGAATCGAGCCGGAACGACGATCAAGTCGGGGCACAGACGGCGCGCGGCACTCTCCGACATCGCGGTGCGCACACCACATCGTTTCGCTTCGTAACTCGCGGCGAGCACGACGCCACCGCCCGCAGCAACGGGCTTGCCTCTCAACGACGGGTCATCGCGCTGTTCGACCGATGCATAGAACGAGTCGAGGTCGGCGTGCAGGATCGACGCCGCCCACACCCGATCATCCGCCTCACGCAGCTCGCCTCCTTCACATCTCGACACGAACACATGTTCGCACCCCTGCCCTCACCCCGCAACCCACAACCCTCGCCACAACCCTCACCCCAGACCTCACTCCGCCCCTCACTCCGCCCAGCCCCCGCCCCTTCGACGTTCGCGTGAGGTTTCTGCGTTCCCACGACGCAGAAACCTCTCGCGAACACGGTTGAACGAGCGTGGCGAAGCGGTGGGTGGTGCGGTCGGGCGGGGCGAATTCGGGTCAGCTCGGTTGACGGTGAGAGATCCAGGACTCGATGGCGTCGAGTGAGGACGGGTCCGCGAGGGAGTCGCGAGACGCTGCAGCGTCAGCGGGCATCCCGAGCAGCATTCGCTTGACCGGCACCTCCAGTTTCTTGCCCGACAGCGTGCGCGGGATCACCCGCACTTGATCAATCGAGTCGGGGACGTGCCGCGGCGACAGCTCGGTGCGTAGACGAGTGCGGATCGACCGAATCAGATCGTCATCCAAGACTGCCCCCTCCACCAACCCGACCAGCAAGATGAGTTCACCAGGACCGCCGTCGCCGTCTTCGAGGTGAACGACCAGGCTGTCAGCAACCTCGGGCATCGTTTCCACGACGGTGTAGAAGTCGCTGGTACCGAGCCGCACCCCGCCGCGGTTCAACGTCGCGTCAGACCGGCCGGTGATCACACACGAGCCGTCGGCCGCGAACGTGATCCAGTCGCCGTGGTGCCATACGCCCTGGAACTCTTCGAAGTAGGCCCCTCGGTATCGGCTGCCGTCGTCGTCGCCCCAGAACCCGACCGGCATCGACGGCATCGGCTGCGTGATCACGAGCTCACCGGTTTCGCCCGGGTCGCAACGCGAACCGTCGGGGCGGAACGCTTGTACATCGCAACCAAGCATGCAGGTCGAGATCTCGCCGACGGCGACGGGAAGCATCGGCGCCGGACCGACAAACCCCGTGCACACGTCGGTACCGCCACTCAGCGACCCGGTTTGGACATGAGGCCCGACGGCTTCGGACACCCACTCGAATCCTTCAGGTGGCAGCGGCGCACCGGTCACACCGAGGTGACGAAGCGTCGAAAGGTCGTGATCGTCACCCGGCCGCATTCCTTCCTTGCGGCACGCCATGGCAAACGGCGCGCTCACCCCGAACACGTCGAGGGCTTCGTCGGCCGCAAGCTTCCACAGCGTCGAGAGGTCGGGCGCGCCTGGGTCGCCGTCGAAGAGCACCGCAGTCGCTCCGACCAACGACGCCGACGCGAGGAAGTTCCACATCATCCAGCCCGTCGTCGTGAACCACGAGAACCGCTCGCCGGGCCGCAAGTCGTAGTGCAGCGCCAACGCTTTGACGTGTTCGAGCGTGATCCCGCCATGGCCGTGAACGATGGCTTTCGGAAGGCCCGTGGTGCCGGACGAGAACAGGACGTACAGCGGGTGGTCGAACGCGACAGGTTCGAACGCCATCGCCGACGCCGCCTCGATCGGGTCGTGGTCGAGCAGCTCGCTCCAGCCGTTGTCTCCTTCGACGTCGAGATACGGCAGACGAACCACGTGCTCGAGAGTCGGGAGCGCATCGATGATCTCAGCGACGTGAGCCGAGCGATCGACGTCCTTGGATCCGTATCGGTAGCCGTCGACCGTGAGCAGCACGGTCGGCGCGACCTGCGTCCACCGGTCGACCACGGCCCGCACGCCGAACTCGGGCGCACACGACGACCAGATCGCGCCGAGGCTGACCGTTGCCAGAAAGGCCACCGTGGTCTCGGCGATCGTCGGCATGAACGCGACAACGCGGTCCCCCACGCCGACGCCGCGAGCAACAAGCCCGGCGCGACAGCGCGCGACCTGGTCGGCCAGCTCGGCCCAAGTGAGCTCGACCCGGTCGCGGCTCTGGCTGATCGACACGATCGCGACCGCGGCGGGAGTTGCCGCCGCCTGGCGAAGCGCGAGCTCCGCGTAGTTCAGCGTCGCGCCGGGAAACCACTCTGCGCCGGGCATCGCTGTCGAGCCGAGCGGTGTCGACGCCGTGGCGACGAAGGGAACCTCGGCCCACTCGGCCACCGCCTGCCAGAACGCTCCCGGCGAATCGAGCGACCAGTCGAGCAGGTCCTGATATCCGCTGGCGTCGGGCCGATGCTGCGCTGCGAAGGCCGCCATCCGACTTCGGTTCCACGACTCGGCTGCAGGTTTCCAGATCACCTCGGCGCTCACGCCGCACACTCGCTTGTCATGACATCTCGTTGCACACCGTCATCGTGGCAGAATCTCGGCGTGACCGGACGCCCTCGCTCAGCCATCGCCAAGCTCCCCGCCTACGTGCCGGGACGCTCGACCGCGGCTGCCGAGGCCGATCACGGAATCACCGACGCGATCAAGCTCGCATCGAACGAAGCACCCTACGGACCGTTGCCGTCCGTCGCCGGTGCGATCAGCTCCGGCATGGAGCACGTGAACCTCTATGCCGATCACGGCGCCGCGGCGCTCCGCCACGATCTCGCCACCCACCTCGGTGTCGATCTCGACCAGGTCACCGTGGGCGCCGGGTCAGCCGGTGTGCTTCAGCAGATCCTGCTCGCCTATGCCGAGCGAGGTGACGAGGTCGCGATGTGCTGGCCCTCGTTCGAGGCCTATCCGGTGTTCGCGATGTTGGTCGAAGCCGAGCAGGTCCGGGTGCCGCTGCGCGACGAGACGTTCGACCTCGCGGCGCTCGCGGCGGCGGTGACCCCGGCGACCAAGGTGGTCTTCATCACCAATCCGAACAACCCCACCGGCACGGTTGTCGGCACCGACGAGATCGCCACGTTGCTCGACACGGTGCCCGACACCTGCCTCGTGGTGCTCGACGAGGCGTACAACGAGTTCGTCACCGATCATCGGGTCACCGACTCGACCGCGCTTCTCCCCCGGCACTCCAATCTCGTCATCACTCGAACGTTCTCCAAGGCGCATGGATTGGCCGGTCTCCGCGTGGGCTACGCGATCGGTCATTCCGATGTGATTGCGATGATCGACCGGACGCTCGTGCCATTCGCTGTGAACGAGCTCGCTCAGCGCGCGGCCCGCGCGAGCCTCGGCGCAATCGACGAGATGCGCCAGCGCGTCGACCAAGTCGTTGCCGAGCGGGAGCGACTGCACCGAGAGCTCGTCGCCGCTGGCTGGACGACCCCGGATCCGCAAGCAAACTTCATTTGGTTCCCGGTCGGCGACATCGCTGTCGCGCTCGCAGCGGAGCTCGAACGCGACGGCGTCGTGACGCGAGCGTTTCCCGACGTGGGCGTCCGCGTGACCGTGGCCGACGCCGATCGCAACGACAGGTTCCTGGCGGCCTTGGCGGCGGCGATGGACCGGCTCGGCCTGTCTCCGCGCTGAGTCGGCTACGACCAGGCTCGGTCGACGAGCGCCTGATTCTCCTCGTAGAGCCAGCACTCAGCGAGGTGGTCGCCGTCGATTCGGAAACGCAAGAGTCGACGGATCTCGTGCGCCTCACCGTCGACGAGAAGCTCCTCGCGGACAACGCACGCCGCGGCGTCGGGCCCGGCCAGGATCTCGTCGACGTGCAGGAGACGCCTCGGCGCCTTCGCGCCGACTGCAAGGAGCGTTTCCAACGACGCGTCACGGCCGCGATGATCGCCGGCGAACGGGTTGTCGCCGAAGTAGTGCAGCGTGAAGTCGTCGGCGTAGCAATCGAGGATCCCCTCGAGATCGTCGGCAGCCCACACAGCGCAATACCTCTCTACCACGCGACGAGCGTTGCCGGTTGATTCCATGTCGCCGACGGTACGCCGAGTCTTGTGTGGACGCCATGACCTGTCGGGTCACGGTGAGCCTGGCTCAGATGACCAGTCGGTTCGAGCGCAGCTCTTCGTAGATCGCGGTGGCTTGCGCGCCGATGTCGGCCAGATGCGGCGGCAGCGCGGGAGGCTCGGTCGACGGCGGAGGACCGAACTCGGTCGACGCTTCGACCGCCGAATACCAGTGCCGCGCCCAAACGCCATCGCTCGAACGGCTACCAGCGGGCCACGAGAGCATCGACTCGTCAAACGGAACGCCGAGTCGACGACAGATCTCGCGCTGGTATCCCGTCGGGTCGACCAGGAAGTCATCGGAGTCGATGATCAGCTCGCAGTGTTCGGCGAGCTCGACCTGCTGAGGAACACCGATGTCGAGCAAGGTGACCTCGTCGCGCACCCGGGTATAGCTCGCGAGCACGCGGCGCGGGTCGCGCAGCAGGAGGCAGTTGCGCATCTCGGCGAGCCACGACCGGTCGACCTCCGGCAGCAGATGATGCGCCATGTGCTTCTGGTAACTCACCGCCGAACGCGTCGGGCCGGTACACACCGCGATCGCTTCATCGAAGCGGTCCGGTCCGGCAGTGATGATCTCCTCGCTCCCAGGGTGGTCGAGTCCGGTGGCAGCGAGGTAGGCGGCATAGAGCGGCTCGTCGAGCACTTCGGTATCCGCGCGATTCTCCCAGCTGCGCATCATCGCCGTCGACAAGTTGCGCGGCCCTGACCACATGGCGATCCGCGTCACAACGTCTCCAGCATCTCGATGTACCACCGCTGGAGCTGCTCGACCATCGGACCACGCTCGCCCGATCCGATCGTGCGCCCGTCGATCTCGGTCACCGGCGCGATTCCGGCGAACGTGCCGGTGACGAACGCCTCGGTCGCCCCGTAGCACTCGGTGACAGTGAAGTTCTTCTCCCGCCACGTCACCCCGTGCTGCTCGCACAGCCGCAGCACGTTGCGACGAGTGATGCCCGGCATGCAGTAGTCGCCCGTCGACGTCCAGACTTCTGGCGCGCCATCCGGACCGTCGGGGTGCCGCACGATGAAGAAGTGCGTCGAATTGCAGGTCGCCACGAAGCCCTGCGGATCGAGCATGAGCCCTTCGTCGGCACCCGCCTTGGTGGCTTGGATGCACGCTGAGATGCAGTTGAGTTTCGAGTGCGAGTTCCACTTCGGGTCTTGGACATCGGGCCGCCCGCGGCGCGTCGACACGGTGTAGAGCCGGATGCCCTGCGTCGCCGTTTCCGGCCGGGCGGTCTTGTATTCAGGAATGATCACGATCGTCGGCGGCGTGATCGTGAACCGCGGATCCTGGTACGGCGTCGACTTCACGCCGCGGGTGACCATCAGTCGAATGTGTACGCCGTCGGCGTCGGCCATCTCGTTGGCCTCGACGGTTTCGCGCAGCATCGTGGCGAGCTCGTCGTGCGTCTTGCCGATGTCCATGTCGATGCCGGCCGCCCCTTCGAACAACCGCCGTAGATGGTCGTCGAGGAAGGCGAGCTTGCCGTCGTGCACTCTGATGCCCTCCCACACGCCGTCGCCAAGCATGAAGCCACTGTCGAAGACCGAGACCGTCGCCTGCTCGCGCGGCAACAGATCATCGTTGATGCGGATGACGATGTGTTCGTTACGCGGGTCGATGTCGTAGTCGTGTGTGCCGTGGGCCATGACGTCATCTTGTCAGCCCGACTGAGAGCGCTCAGCGGTCGTTGATCAGAGGACGTCGCGCAGGTTTGCCGCGGCGGTTTCCGGGGTGAGGTCGCGCTGCATGTTCGCCAGCCACTCGTAACTCGCGGGGATCTTCGCGACGTCGGCCGAACGCAGCAGCGGCGGGTAGTAGTGAGCGTGCAGTTGAAACCCGTCGGCACCCGAGCGAGGCGCCGAGTGCCAGCCCGAGCAGTACGGGAATGACGTGTTGAACAACCGGTCGAATGCACCCAACATCGTTCGGAGCACGTCGCCGAGACCTTCGGATTCGTCGGCCGTGAGATCGATGATCGAGCTCACCGGGCGGCGTGGGAGCACGATGGTCTCGAACGGCCAGTAGGCCCAGTACGGCACAACCGCGATCCAGTGATCGTTGATGGCGATCGTGCGCTCCCCCGCCGCCGCCTCGCGGGCGGCGTAGTCGACGAGCATCGACGTTCCGCGACGTGACAGGTACTGCGCCTGGGCCGCGATCTCGCTCTGTGCCTCGTTCGGCAAGAAGTTCGACGACCAGATCTGACCGTGCGGGTGCGGGTTCGACGCTCCGGAGATCGCCCCGCGCGTCTCGAACAACTGCACCCACTCCCACTGCTCGATCAGCTCGCCCTGCTGTTGCTGCCACAAGTCGACAACCACCGCGATCTCGTCGGCACTCATCTTCGCCAGCGTCAGGTCGTGGCGCGGCGAGAAGCAGATCACGCGGCACGAGCCGTCGGCCGTGTCGCTCTCGAAGAGCTCGTCGTCGGCGTCATTGGCCGGCGACGGCGACCCAGGCAACAGCGCAGCGAAGTCGTTCTCGAAGACGAACGTGGGGTCGTAGACGGGGTTCTTGACGCCACCGGCACGTTCGTTGCCCGGACACAGGTAGCAGTCGGGGTCGTACGACGGGGTGACGTCACCGACAGAGTCATCGGTTTGGCCCTGCCACGGCCGTTTCGTCCGCTGCGGGGAGACCACGACCCAGTCTCCGGTCAGCGGGTTCCGACGACGATGCGGGTGAACGGACGGGTTGAACAGCTCAGACATGATCGAAACGGACACTACCCGCGCCGCCGCATACCAGGAACAGAAACCCGCCCGATCACCGCGGTGCTCGGCCACACTGTTGACCATGCCGATTCGCCGCCTGGTTGCGCTCGTACCGCTCTGCGTCGTCGCAGCCTGCGGTGGAGCCACCATCGGCAGCGGATCAACCGCCGATCCGACCGCAGCGCCTGCGGCAACACCAGCGCCGCCGGACTCATTGTTCACACCGACCGCGTCGGCCTCATCCGAATTCCAAACGACCAACACATCACTCCCTCCGGCGCCGTCCGGTTCGTCACTCCCTCCGGCGCCGTCCGGTTCGTCGATTCCAGCCGATCCTCCGGGAACCGCGCAGCCTCCGCCGTCGTCGGCACCACCCGCCACGTTCATTCCGGAGCAGACCACGACCACCGTCGTGTTCGACTTGCCGAACTGTCCCGACGCCCCTCGCGGCGCCGTGGCCGACAAGGCGAATCAGCGGTACTGGCTCTGCGCGGATGGCGCGGCGGTCACCGACGAGATCCCCATGACGACCGCGTCGGAGAACTACGGCTTACCGCCGATCGGCACGTACGAAGTGTTCGCCCGAGACGAGAACGCCTTCGGGATCGGTGGTGAGGCGCTCGAGCGCTTCGTCGCGTTCTACACGACGCCCAGAGGCAACCGCATTGCGTTCCACGAGGTCGTCAATCAGGACCCGAGCACCGTCGGCGACCTCGACAAGCGTGGCGAATCGGCGGGCTGTTTCCGAGTGCGCGAAGGCGACTCGGTGCAGGTGTGGGAATTCCTGCAGATCGGCGACCCCGTCGTCATCATGAGCAACTGAGGCAGCGCGCCGACGTTCGTCGAACTGCGCTCAGTCCGCGTCGACGCCGAGCAGCGATCGCCAGTCCCCGGGGAACCGGTCGGCCACTTGCGCCGGTGTCATCCGCAGCGTCTCGTCGGGCATGTAGTCGGCGACGACGCGTGATTCAGCGTAGTGATGTCCGGTGTGCCGAAGGCCCTCGAACAGCGGCTTGCGCAGCTCGACCAGGTCGGCTGGCGGCTGCTCGGCAAAGTAGCCCCAGACCGTGTATGCGATCGTCAGGTCATGCACCACGGGAGCGCGAGAGAACATCGAGGCGCGCCGCAACGCGGCGCCGAGGCACCCGCGGGTGACATCGTCGATGTGCTCGCCCGGCTGAAGGTTGACTTTCGGCCGAAGGGAGTTGGCAATCTTGATCGCGAACCCTTGGTCGGGGCCGGGGCGGCCGAGCCGATCACCCAAGGGCTGGAAGCCAGCGATCTCGCCGGGTCGGTCGGGCGACCAACTCGTCGGCACGTAGTCGGGTGATTCGTAGTACCGCGGCGCATCGGTCGGGGCGACAGGAGTGAACTTCGGAGCAGCCATCGGCACCAGTCAATACCATCCGGGTCCCGACCACACGCATTGCGCAGATCGGCGCTCGAGATTCAACTCGATTCGGGAGCGCGAAAGCGACCGATACTGATGTTCAGATGGTCGACCAGCAAAGCTCGCACCGCCGCTTTGTCACCGTTCGAAGCGTTCCAGAGATACTCGACCGATTCGAACTGGTACGCCACCTCGGCAACGAGTACCGCCTGCGCCTGAGCGTGTGAGGGCACGCGACTGAACTCTTCGTCGAACATCTCGATGAACTGTTGGCGCAGCATCAGCCGACCGATCTCGACCTCTTCGGCGATGATCGGCTCGGTCATCGCCGCACGTTTGGCAGCGCGTGTGAGGTTGGCGAGCCGTTCGTACACGCGGATGCGGTGGTCGGCCATCCGCGCAACCCGCTCGTCGAATGTTCCCTCACCGATCTGCTCGAGTTGCACCTCGGGAACGACACGACGCATTGCGTGAGTGACCGCCGCACGAATCAGGTGGTCACGGTGTTCGAAGTAGCGATAGATCGAACGATTCGACACGCCGGCGCCTTCGGCCACGTCGTCGACCGACGGGTTGATGTTGCCCGCCTCGAAGAGCTCCGTCACGGCGTCGAGCACAGCTTCACGGTTGCGCGTTCGTCGGAGGTTTCTGCCGTCAGATGGCGTTTCGCTGGGACCTCCCATCACCTAACAATGCCATGAGGAAACGCTGTCGCGGTGGGCTTTTGAAAAAGACCGCACCGCGTGGCCCGCGGACACCCTGAGCGCCGTTTTTCCGCGCTCAGTGACGGTGATCGCGGTGAAACAGGCCGAAAACCAGACTGTCTTCGAGCGCCCGCCACGACGCTTCGATGATGTTCGGACTCACACCGATCGTCGTCCAATCTCGCTGACCATCCGTGGCCGAGAGCAACACGCGAGTGGTTGCCCCGGTTGCGTTATCACCATCGAGAATTCGCACCTTGTAGTCGGTGAGGTGCATGTCGTCGACGTGCGGCACAGCTTTGCGGATCGCGTTTCGCAGCGCGGTGTCGATCGCATTGATCGGGCCGTTGCCCTCTGCAACCCAGACGCGGCGCTCCGCATCGTCACCGTCGGGGCCGCTCTCACCGACCCACACCTTGACGGTTGCCTCGGTGGTGAACGCCCCGTCGCGCAGTTCATCGGTGATCACGCGCAGCGACTCGACTCTGAAGAACTCAGGAACGATGCCCGCGGCGCGGCGCATCAGCAGCTCGAGCGACGCGTCGGCTGCTTCGAAGTGATAACCCTCGTGTTCGAGCCGCTTCAGATCGTCGATGACGGCATTGATTTGGGCTCCGTCGAGCTCGATTCCGAGTTCGTCTGCCTTCATTTGAATCGTCGCACGACCCGCCATTTCCGACACGACGAAACGGGTGCCGTTGCCGACCGATTCCGGCACAACGTGCTCGTAGGCGTCCTTCGCACGCACGATCGCCGACACATGGAGCCCGGCTTTGTGTGCAAACGCGGAAGAACCGACGTACGGAGCCTGCGCATCGACGGCGCGGTTGAGCGTTTCGGCGACGTGGTGACTGACCGAGGTGAGCCGCTCGATACGGCCCTCAGGCAGACACTGGAAACCCATCTTGAGTTGCAAGTTCGGAATCACCGTCGACAGATTCGTGTTGCCCGTGCGCTCGCCGAGCCCATTCAGCGTGCCTTGCACGTGCCCCGCGCCGGCGTGCACCGCGGCAATCGAGTTGGCCACAGCGCAGCCCGTGTCGTCGTGACAGTGGATACCGATCGTGGCATCGGTACCGACATGCGACGCGACGCTGGCGACGATGTCGCCCACTTCGTGCGGAAGTGTTCCGCCGTTCGTATCGCACAGCACAAGGTGTGTCGCACCGCTCACGACGGCGGCTTCGATCGCCCGAAGCGAGAACTCGGGATTCTGCTTGAAGCCGTCGAAGAAGTGTTCGAGATCGACGAGCACTTGGCGACCTTCGCCGTGCAGGAAACGGACGGAGTCCGAGATCATCGCCGCGCCTTCGTCGAGCGTGGTCTTCAGCGCCTCGACGACTTGGTACTCCGAGCTCTTCGCAACGATGCAGACAGCAGGCGTGTTGGCCGCAACCAGATTGCGCAGCGTGGCGTCGTCGTCGCTCTTACCGCGGGGGCGGCGAGTCGACCCGAACGCAACGAGCGTCGACGTGGTCAGGGCGAGCTCGCTGTGCGCGCGCTCGAAGAACTCGACGTCTTTGGGGTTGGCGCCAGGCCAGCCGCCCTCGATGAAGTGCACGCCGAGGAGGTCGAGTTGCTCCGCGATACGCAGCTTGTCGTCGACGGTCGCGCTGACGCCTTCGACCTGAAGGCCGTCGCGCAGGGTGGTATCGAAGACTTCAACGAGTCGCATGCTGGTCATCCCGGGTTGGGCGCGGCGGGCCCGCGCTCGTCACA
Source organism: uncultured Ilumatobacter sp. (assembly GCA_938049325.1). Lineage (GTDB taxonomy): Bacteria > Actinomycetota > Acidimicrobiia > Acidimicrobiales > Ilumatobacteraceae > Ilumatobacter_A. The sequence goes on from CALICC010000166.1 coordinate 15,575, forward strand.
GTGAAGTGGCCCAACGCCCGGAATTCAACGTGCGTCGACTCGGCAGGCCTCAGGCGTTCGGGTCGACAACGACTCGGCCGCGCACCTGTCCAGCCATGATCGCTGGTCCCCGCTCGAGCAGCTCCGTCATCGGAATCACTTCGGTGATCTGATCGAGGAGCGCCGCCGGCAGGTCGCTGACGAGCCGCGCCCACGCGGCATCGCGCACCGCGGTCGACGCCATGACCGAATCGATGCCTTGCAACCGAACGCCCCGCAGGATGAACGGCATCACCGTGCTCGGCAGATCGACGCCGCCTGCGAGACCGCACGCGGTCACCACACCGCTGTGCTTGGTCTGCGCGATGACTTTGGCGAGCATGGTGGAGCCCACGGTGTCGACGGCACCTGCCCACGTCTCGGCTTCGAGCGGCTTGGGTGCCTCGGACATCTCGTCGCGTGTGAGAAACGCCGTGGCGCCGAGCTCACGGAGGTAGTCGTGTTGTTCGGGTCGTCCCGTCACCGCCGTGACCTCGAAGCCGAGGCTCGCGAGCAGCGCAACGGCAACACTGCCGACGCCGCCTGCCGCACCGGTGACGACGATCGGTCCGTCGGCGGGCGTGATACCGCCGTCTTCGAGCGCGAGCACACACATCATCGCGGTGAGTCCGGCGGTTCCGATCCCCATCGCCTGCGCGCTCGTGAGTCCGGCCGGTTGACGCACGAGCCACGACGCGTCGACACGTTGGCGTTGGGCGTAGCCACCCCAGTAGCGCTCGCCGACACTCCAACCGGTCAGGATGACGGCATCACCTTCGCTGAAGTTCGCCGACTCGGACGATGCGACGGTGCCTGCGAAGTCGATACCCGGCACCATCGGGAACGACCGGATGATCCGCCCTTTGCCGGTGAGGGCCATGCCGTCTTTGTAGTTGAGCGATGAATGAGCGATATCGACCGTGACGTGCTCGACGTCGTCGTAGCTGGGCAGATCGTCGTCGGTGAGCTGCTCGATGGCTGCCGCAGCTGTCTTGGGGTTTCCAGGTTCGGACTCGCGGACGACGAGGGCGTTGAAGGTGGTCATGGTGAGCTTCCTTGATCGGCGGTCGGCGACGAAACCTAGCGGTCACCGTGGACACGCGAAGAGCCGTCGCCACCACCACGCGAAGAACCGTCGTCGCAACGGAGCGACACTCGTTCGTGGCGCCACCGGAACGCGGGAGGATCGAGCAAGCGAATCACACCGTTGCAAGATGTGCACGACCTGTGTTCAACCAGTGGGTTGTTCGACTCGACCAGTGTGCAAGCAGTGGATGACATGGGATGAACCTGGGGGAAACCAAGAAAGTCTGTGGAGAACCCTGTGTCTTGTGAAATACCTCTTGACCTGGGGTTTTGCAAGTAGTTGACTGATGATCGTTCCACAGAGCGCACGGCACCTCGGCAACGGGGAGTCGCAGCGGGTGTGGCGCACAGGACATAGATCACCGGCCATTTCGGGCGCAAGTCGTAGGCAACTGCGAGGAGCACCGGATCGGCGTCCGGCGCAGGTAACTGCAATGGCGTCGGGTCAAACCGGGGCGATGGGGAACCATTGTCGACGGAGACCTGCAGGCGTTCGGGAAACCGAGCACATGCGAGGCAACCGGGTGTCGGGTACTTCGGTGCCTGAGACAACGGAGTCGTGGTGGGACACGAACGAGTCGAAGCCACCCCAACTGGCGACGAGGAGCGCGTGACCCTTCGGCACCACTTCGATGACACGGGCAACTGGGTCAGCGTGAACGGTGTCGACAGGCTGCGTACTGGGAGACTGGTGCGTGTGCTCTGAAAGCGGCATCGCCCGCCACGCCACCCCTAGGGGTGGCGAGACGGGCGATGTGAACAGGTCGAGATGAAAGCTAACGCTTGACGATCGATCGATGGTGGATATGTCCGCCTGAGAGCCCCGGAAGGGTGCGCCGGCTTCGGCCTGGCAGCACTCGACCGGGGTTCTCCTCGTTTTCGGCTACTGCGCCTCCGGGTCGCGATGACTCACCAGCACGCCGGCGTTCTGGAAGGTCGTGCCGAGTTCGTCGCGGAGCTGGGCGAAGTTCTTCTTCGTCCGACTCGCGCCCACCGCGCCACCCATCCAGCCCTTCGACAGTGTGTTGATCGCGATGATGCTGTTCGTCGCGTCCAGCGACCGGATCGCGACGCCGAGTTCGAAGTACTGAGCGAACGCGCCGAGCAGCATGTTCTTGATCTTGCTGCCTTTCTCGGCTCGGCCGGTCCACTCGTCGACCCAGTGCATCTTGAACTGGCGCGATTCGAACGCGTCGATCGCAGTTTGCTTGACGCGACTCGGGTCGCCGGTCACCGTGAACTCGTGAGCTGCCATCACCTCAACGTATTCGACCTCACGGACGTTTCGCGGGTTCCGTTACTGTCCCGACATGGCAACGACTTCGTCTGGACAGTCCGTCAAGCTCGGCATGTGTTTCGACCGCAACCTGCCGCCGTTGTTCGTCACCGAGGTCGCCGAACGCCTGGAATCCGGTGGCGTCGACCAGCTCTGGGTGATCGAAGACTGCTTCTACACAACGGCCCCGAGCCTCGCCGCGACCGCGTTTGCGCGGACCGAGCGGTTACAGGTCGGCATCGGGATCTTGCCGGCGGTCGCGCGGAACCCGGCGATCACCGCGATGGAACTCGCGACACTCGAACGACTGGCACCGGGCCGGCTCATTGCCGGCATCGGACATGGCGTGCAGTCGTGGATGGAACAGATGGGCGCCCGGCCGGAATCACCGCTCACCGTGCTCGACGAGGTGATCACCGTCGTGCGTCGGTTGCTCGCGGGCGAGCGCTTCGACTTCGACGGCTCCGAGGTCACGTTCCGCGACGTCGCGCTCGACCCGCCGCCAGATTCGCCGCCGCCGGTGCTGGCTGGCGTCCGCGGTCCGAAGTCGCTGGCGCTGGCAGGGAGCGTCGCTGACGGGGTGGTACTCGCCGAAGGCGCCGGCCCGACCTACATCCGGGCGGCTCTCGAACAGGCGGGCCGGACCGGCGACGACAACTTTCGTGTGTCGCTCTTCACGGCGCTGTGTCTCGTTCCCGACCGTCAGGTCGCCCATCGGATCATGTCGCCGTTCCTCTCCGGGCTGCTCGCCGAGCCGAATGCCGGCCTCGAGGCGCACCCGCACTTCGACGAGATCCGCGAGCGTCACGACGCCCGAGGCGAAGACGGGCTCGCCGACATGCCTTCCGACTGGTGGATCGAGCTCGGTGCGATCGGCAACAAGGACGACGTTCTCGAACACGTCGACCGAGTCGTCGCTGCTGGCGTGCGCGACGTGGCGTTCTTCCCCGGGCCGACCGAAGCTCTCGCTCGCGAAGATCTCGAGACCGTGACCGAGATCACCGCAACCCTGACTGGGTAGCAAACGGTTCCGGCACCGCCGCTACCGAATGATGTGGGTTGGAGGCGTGTGCGACGATGGTGCCCATGAAGCGGTGTGTCGGGATGATCGCAACGGCAGGATTGGCGCTGGCTGCATGCGGAGGCTCAGGCGGTGATGACGCGTCGCAACCTGCGATCGAGGTGCAAGCAGAGCAGTGCGTGGTTCACCTCCACGGCAAGGGCGGGAGCGGGCAAGATGCAACGCTCGAGGACCGTGTGGCCCATCTTCGACCGTCGGGCAACGACGAGGCGTGGGGCGGGCGTCAGTGGTCGTACTTCCCGGACGAAGCGTTCGCGGAAGCGTCGGCGATCGTGTCCGCTGCCGTTGACGCTGCCGGTTGCGAGTTCGTCGTACTCAACGGATTCTCGAACGGCGCAGCGTTCGTTGCCAAACTCGTGTGCTCGGGCACGACACTCGACGAACGACTGGTCGGCGCCGTGATCGACGACCCGGTTGCCGACCTCGGCGTTGCCGACTGCTCCCCTGCTCCCCTCGTCGGCACGGCGCTCTACTGGACTGGGGCGCTCTCCGAGACAGCCCCTCCCGGCACCGATTGCAGCGAGATCGATTGGACCTGCGAAGGCGACACGGTGACCGACATCGACACGTACGCGGCGGCACTCGGCGTCGAGGTCACCCCAAGCCCCTTCACCGATCACGAGCCCTATCTCGACACGCCCGAGCCCGAGACATGGCTCGCGCTGGTGGCCACCGCATCGTGATGGACCGGCCCGCAATCACTCGACCACTGATCGCGTGAAGGTCAGCGATCGATACGACATTGTTGTCGAGCCGCCACCGCGGTGGCTCGTTCCTGGCTTGTTCCTCGTTGCACTCGTCGTGGCCGCGGTCGGTCAGGCTGCTTGGACCTACGGGCGACGACGGGCGACGGTCCATGATCGGTCGTCGGGCGAGGTTGTCGCGCGCTTCGTCGAAGCCCCGTTTGTCAACGAGCGGAGCCCCTTCGGCTTCATGCTCACCGAGGCCGACGTGATGGACGCCGACGAGTTCGAGCACATGTGGATCGCCAACCACCACAACCTCCTGCACGACCGTTGAGAGCGACGAACGCCGCTCATCGATGCCACTTCCCAAAGGGGATCGGTCAAGCGTCGACACTGAAGGGACCGGTCGCAACCACTGGTCGGTCCGAGTCGCCGCCTCGGTTCACGCGAGATGAGCACGACGAAACCGCGACGGCGCGTCAGGGCGCGGCTTCGGAGAACGACGCGCGGTACAGATCGCGAAGGAGAGCAACTTCCGCGCCGTGGTGGACGAGTTCGTTGCTGGCGTGCATCGCCATGTCAGCGATCGAGTGGCGTGACCAGTGCTCCCAGCTGTCGCCGAGTTCCTCCCACCAGTCGCGATCAGCAACGGCGCTGCGGTACCCCAACCACTTCTCGTGGAGTGTCTCCATCGCCTCGGCAGGATCCAACGTCCAGACGGCCGGGGCGTCGGTGGTGTCACCACCAAAACGCCGGGTGTAGTCGTCGAAGCAGTCGACCGCGATGTGCCAGAGACGCCACGCAATCGTCGTGATCGGAGGAGGGTCGGCATCTCGTTCACCGGCGCCATCGACGAGCGCACCGCCGCCGTCAGTAGCTCGAACGGTCCAGGCGTCGTCAGCGGGTTCCCAGAGGTACTCGTGTGCCGTGAGTCCGTCGAGCCGTTCGACGAGTTGCGCGAACATGCGATCCATCGAGTCGAGAATCACGTCCGAAACCTCGGTTGTCGGTCGATTCGGTGACGAAGACATACCCGCAGCAGATCAGCTCGGCGGGCGACGGTCAACCGGGATTCTCAGCGGGCGCTGCCTCAGGGCGCTGCGTTCACTGCGTGTGAGACCGCCTCATCGATATCGGTCTCTCGGAAGACATGACCCTCGCGAAGCAGTCGCGTTGGCACACACTTTCGACCGGTGAGCGCGAGCGCCGGATCAGAACCGAGCAACCGTGCACCCACGGTCGTGATGGCCTTCGGAGCTGGCAGTCCGAACCTGCGGCCCACGGCGTGTCGATACGCGGCCATCAGCTCGCTGTTGCGAACGGGGCTCGGCGAGGTCAGGTGATAGAGGCCCGACATCGACGCATCTTTGACCGCCCGAACCAGGAGATCGAGGAAGTCGTTGATGCCGATCCACGACACCCATTGCCTGCCACTCCCCACCGGTCCGGCGAGTCCGAGTCTGGCGAGTCGAGCCAGTTGACGTGTCGCCGGGTCGCCGCTGCCGCCGATACCGATCGCTGGGCGCAGCAAGACCGCTCGCCGTACTCCCGTGCTTGCGTCGCGGAACGCTGCTTCCCAACGCTGACACACCTCGACTTGTTGGCGTGGGCCAGTCGTTGGCGGTGGTGTGGTTTCATCGATCTCGGTTTCTCCTGCATCGCCAAAGATGGCGAGCGACGACAACTGCACCCATGTCGTGGGCGCCGTGTCGAGTTGCCTCAACGCTTGGCCGACCAGGCGAACCGTTCCTTCCCGAGATGAGATGAGCTCTGCGATGTTCGACTTCGTTGGTCGACAGTCGACACGTTTGCCGGCGAGATGCACCACAACGTCGGCGCCCTCGAGCGCTTCAACCCAAGACCCGAGCGATCGGCCGTCCCATTGCACCGTGCGCACGCCGTTGCGCTCGGCGCTGGGGCCTCGGCCGATCACGGTCACCTCGTCGCCGGCGGCTTTCAGCCGGGCGTGAAGGCCCGTTCCGAGAAACCCAGAACCGCCGACAAGAACCACCCTCAACGCCATCACACGAACGTACAACTCACGCCGTACGAGCCCTGTGGCTCGGTTTGGACGAACGCGTGAGAAGATTGCGGTGCTGGGACGCAGAATTCTCACGCGTTCGAGGGTGTGGCGGCGTGCGACCGATCCTGCACGCCGGAGCAAGCTCTGACTGCCACGATGAGGCGACATGACCGAACGCATCCACGACGACGACGTCGACACCTCTGAGGTGGTGGCACGTGCACTACTGGTCGAACAGTGTCCGCAATGGGCCGGGCGACCGCTGCAACTCCTGCGCTCCTCCGGAACCGACAACACGATGTGGCGGCTCGGGAACGACCTGGTGATGCGCCTCCCCCGGATGAGTCGGGCGGTCGACAGCCTGCGCAAGGAAGTCGAGGTGCTTCCACTGCTCGGCCAGTGCGCGCTCACCGGCATCGTCCAAGTTCCCGAATTGCACCATGCGGGCGAACCCGACGACACCTACCCGTTCCCGTGGGCGGTCTTCGGATGGATCGACGGGAACGACGTTTGGCAGTGCCGCGACGACGCGAACATCGACCACGAGATGTTTGCAGTCGACCTGGCAGGCGCCGTCGAGGCCATCGCCGCACTCCCACCGCTCCCCCTCGCACACCGCGCCGAGGGCGACCGCGGCGGCCCGCTCCCTGCGCTCCTCGATGAACTCGACCGGTGGTTACACGACCCACGATGGTCCGCTTCGACCTACGTCGACGTCGCTGCGATCGAGCGTTCAGCTGCCGAGTCCCGAGAGGCGGCCGACTCCAGCGGATCGGACGTGAGGAGCAGCGTCGTGCACGGCGACCTCATCGCCGGCAACCTCGTACTCCACGACCGCCGGCTCCACGCGATCATCGACTGGGGCGGAGCGGCCTACGGCGACCGGGCCCAGGACCTCGCACCCGCCTGGTCGGTTCTCGATCACCGCGGCCGCCGCGCCTTTCGTGAGGCGCTGGGAATCGACGACGCGACGTGGCTGCGTGCTCGGGCGTTCGAGCTCGAACACGCCGTCGGCGCAATCGTCTACTACACACCTCGCAAACACGAACTCGCCGATGTGATGAGCCGCACGCTGCGGCGCATCCTTACCGACGAATAGCGGCGAACCCGGCCGGCCCGACGGCGGTTGCGCCAGATGTCAGGTGTCAGACCGCGAGTTCGCACCAGTGCTTGTACTCGGCGATCTCGCCGCGCACCGCCTGGTGATACTTCTCGGCAATTGCCAGGGTCATCGGACCCGGGCACGCGATCGAGCGATCGTCGACGGAGTTGACAGAGCTGACCTCGGCCGCCGTGCCGCACACGAACGCCTCGTCGGCGATGTAGAGATCGGTGCGGGCGATGTTGTCGAGCACCGCCTCGAAACCGAGATCGGCTGCAATCGTCATCACCGTGCTCTGCGTGATGCCTTCGAGCGCACCCGCGGACAACGGCGGGCTGATGAGCTTGCCGTGGCGTGACACGAAGATGTTCTCGCCCGAACACTCGGCGACCAGACCGTTCGGCGCGAGCATGACCGCCTCGTCGTAGCCGGCTTTCAGTGCCTCGACCTTCGCGAGCGACGAGTTGACGTAGTTGCCAGTGGTCTTGGCTGCCGGCGGCATCGTGTTGTGATCGTGGCGCGTCCACAACGACGTCTTCAGCCGGACACCTTTGGTGACGGCGTCGTCGCCGAGGTACGCACCCCATGGCCAGCAGGCGATCGACACATCGACCGTGCACGGCAACGTGTTCAAGCCCATCTCGCCGTATCCGAGGTAGGCGATCGGCCGGATGTAGCACGACGACAGACCCGTCGCCGCAACGGTCTCCTTCGTGGCGGCGATGAGTTCGTCGACCGTGTACGGGATCTCCATCCCGAGGATCTTCGCCGAGTTGAACAGCCGCTCGATGTGCTCGGTGAGCCGGAAGATGGCCGGGCCCTCAGCGGTTTCGTAGGCCCGAATGCCTTCGAACACACCCGAGCCGTAGTGCAGTGCGTGCGTCAACACGTGAACCTGGGCCTTCTCCCAGTCGACGAGTTCGCCGTTCATCCAGATCTTCTCGGTTGGTGTGATGGGCATCGTGGCTCCGGAGGTGTGCTGCCCGCTGAGTGTTGGAAACCGAGCGGGGCGGGTGGTCGAGTCGGATCAGCTTCGCACGCGAGCGGCGATGGCGTCACCTACGTCGGTGGTGCTCCCGGTGACAGGATCGTCGCAGGCCGCACGAATGCGTTCGGCCGCGGCGCCTTCGCGGAGGAAGTCGAGCATCAACGCTGCCGACAGGATCGCGGCCGTGGGGTTGGCTTTGTTCTGTCCGACGATGTCGGGAGCCGAGCCGTGCACGGGCTCGAACATCGACGGCGCTGTGCGCGTGGGGTTCAGGTTGGCCGACGAAGCGAGGCCGATGCCACCCGACACGGCGCCACCGAGGTCGGTCAGGATGTCGCCGAACAGATTGTCGGTGACGATCACGTCGTAGCGGTGCGGGTCCTGCACGAAGAAGATGCATGCCGCGTCCACGTGGTTGTAGGCGGTGTCGACCTCGGGGAACTCGACTGCGACCTCGTTGAAGGTGCGTTCCCACAGCCCGCCTGCGAACTGCAAGACGTTGGTCTTGTGGACGAGCGTGAGGTGCTTGCGCGGACGGCTCTGAGCGAGCTCGAATGCGTAACGAACGCATCGTTCGACGCCCATCCGGGTGTTGTAGGAACCCTGCGTGGCGACTTCGTGGGGCGTGCCGGTGCGCAGCGAGCCACCCTCACCGACGTACGGACCTTCGGTGTTCTCACGGATCACGACGAAGTCGTGCGGCTCCGTGCCGCCGGGTGCAGTTCCGACGAACGGGCGCTGGTTGATGTACAGATCGAGATCGAAGCGCATCTTCAGCAACAGCCCACGTTCGATCACACCAGGTGGAACATCGGGTGTGCCCACGGCGCCGAGCAGAATGCAATCGAAGGCTCGCAACTCGTCGAGTGTTGCGTCGGACAGGATCTCACCGTCGCGCAGGTACCGCTGGCCGCCGAGATCGAACTCGGTGGTGGTGATGTCGACGCCCGCTGCGCGAACGACCTTGATCGCCTCGGCGGTCACATCGGGTCCGATGCCGTCGCCGCCGATCACTGCAATGTTGTGAGCCATAGGTCGCAGATCCTAGGGACTCGAACGCGCAGTCAGCCAGGTTCGCCGTCACCAGGATCTTCGCCGCCTGCGGTCGTCGTCGTGGTCGCCTCGGGCTCGGTCGTCGACGTCTGCGGCGGCGCGGTCGTGGTCGTGGTCGTCGATGGCGGCGTCGAGGTGGTCGTCGTTGTAGGAACCGAGGTCGTCGTGGTGGTCGTCGTCGGTGGCACCGTCGTGGTCGTCGTCGGTGGCACCGTGGAAGTGGTCGTGGTCGGCGGCACCGTCGTGGTCGTCGTGGTCGTCGTCGGTGGCGGCGGCTCCTGCCACGGCGACGCGAACACCGTGGGGCGATACCGGTACGGATTGGGCCACGCATCGCGCAACATGTCGCGGGCGTTGTTCGACACCGACACGATCAGCTGGCCGAACCCGTCCCGCCACGGCAGAAGGTGCGCGTGATACGTGTTCATCTTGGGGTCGGCCCCGCGCGGAAGAAGTGGACGGGCCTCGACGGTGGTCCATGGCCCCCACGGGTCGTTCGCGACATCGAGCTCGAACGAGTCTCCCCAGTATCCGTTGACGGCAGTCGAGGCGACCCACTGTCCATCGATGTACCTCGGTTGCATCGGAAACTCGGCCCAGTGTCGCTGCAGGAACGGTTCGGCAAGTCGTTCGTCTTGGATCCAGCCGGCTGCCGTCCAGTACTCGGGCTGATCGAACACCCGGCCCCGGTCGACTCGAGCAAGGAACATCTGCGTTCCGCTGTGGGGTCCGTTGAACCATCCGCCTTCACGCGTCAGGTTTTGCTCGAATGTGTTGCCGAACAGGTACGTGTGCGTGTCGTCGCTTTCGACCGCGTAACCCCAGATCGGTGTGGCCGCGCCCTGCGTGGCCTGGCGGAAGTCGAGGCGGGCGAGCGTGTTGATGTCGTAGGTGCCCACGAACGTGGCGTTCGGGTGCCATCCGAGCCCGTCGGGTGGCTTCGGATCGGTCGAGTCCTTGATCATCCGTGCCCAGAACACAAAGAGGCGGCCATTGTGGACTTCGCCACCCATCGGCCAGTACCAGGTCTGGAGGGTGGTGGTGCCCTGCCCGATCTCGAACGGCTGCGGTCGCGAGGTGTTGCCCCGATGCAGCAGACGGAAACAACTCCCCTCTTGCACCAGCGCAGAGTTGTGGATGAAACTCGCCTTGTCGAGCGTCGCCGCGGTCCCGGACTGGTCGACGAACGTGTCTTGGAACAACCACAGGTAGCGGCCGCCGCCGAGCGCGTACACGTGCTGGTAGTCCCAGCCGAGCACGGGTCCGATCTGCTGGGCGAAGAACACGTCGAGCGCCGCCGCCGACGTATCAGCGGCGCACCCAACATCGGTCGACACATGGCCACCCGACGTCGTGAAGATGCTCTCCGCCCAAGGCGGCGGCGGTGCTTCCGGCGGTGGCGGGGGCGGTTCGACCGGCACCGGGCGTGCGACCACCGCTGGCTCGTCGTTGAGCGGCGGCGCGGTCGGAGGGGGCCCGGGTTCGGTCGTCGGCGGGGGCGGCGGTACCGAGGTCGTCGTCCCGGTGGCCGAGTTCGAGGGGTCGGGCGTCGAGTCAGGTGCTGTATCGGACGCGGCGAACGGAGTCGAATCCGTCGGTCTCGGAACCACCGGCACAGTGGTCCGCTCAGCTCGGTCGTCGTCGACCTCGACATCGCTCGCTGTGTCTGTGCGAAGGTTGGCCTCGGCCTCGGAGGTGTTGCCGCTGGGGAGGATCGCGAGGGCAAGCCCCGCGAGGCCGACCACGATCAGAAGTGCCCCACCGATCATCAACCGACGGTCTGGTGAGTTCGCCGGGGCGGCGACAGTTCGCTGCAGCGCCACGGGCGTGTCGTCGAACACGCTGGCACCGGGCGCAGGAGGAGGCAGGCTGCCGCCGTCGTCGATGCCGTCGTCCATCACCCCGAGACTAGGAGAGCATCGGCGCGTCCAACGGTGCACCTCGGTGCATCGCTATCCTTTCGCCTCATGGCCAATCCGCAGCTCTCCCAAAGCGCGTTCGACAAGTTGAAGGCGGAGTTCGACGACCTGACCACTCGCGGCCGAATCGAAGTCGCCAACAAGATCGAGGTTGCCCGAGAAGAGGGCGATCTGAAGGAAAACGCCGGTTACCACGCAGCCAAAGACGAACAGGGCCACATGGAAGGCCGAATTCGCCAGCTCGAGCATCTCCTCGAGAACGCCGAGATCATCGCAGCGTCGAGCGTCTACACAATCGTGTACGACGGGGACTCTGACGACATGGCCGAGCGCTACCTCATCGGCAACATGGAGGAGAGCATCGACGACGCCGATGTCATCAGCTCGACCTCGCCGCTCGGCGCCGCGCTCGACGGAGCATCCGCCGGTGACTCGGTCACCTACGAGGCACCGAACGGATCGCTCACCGTCAAGGTCCTGAAGGTCGAGACGGTCTGAACGACCTCATCGCGAACGAGTCGGCCCCCGAGTCGACGCCCATCGTGGAACCCCAGCGCGCCGTGGACGAGTCGAGCGCCGAAGGCTCGCTCGTCGAGACGTCGCTGAATGACGTGGAGATCGCAACACCCGACCTGCCACCGGCGAAGTTCGTGGACGTGTCGGATCTCGGCACCGTGCTGGTCCGCGAGTTCGGGCCACGTGATGCGGAGATCACCGTTGTGCTGTTGCACGGCTGGACGGCAACCGCCGATCTCAACTGGTTCCGGTGCTACGACGCGCTGGGCGAACGGTTCCGGGTCATCGCGTTCGATCACCGCGGTCACGGCTCAGGACTGCGTTCGAAGAAGCGCTTCCGCCTCGAAGACTGTGCCGATGACGCAGTCGAGGTGGCCCGCGCACTCGGCGTCGAGAAGTTCGTCCCCGTGGGCTACTCGATGGGCGGCCCGGTCGCTCAGCTGATCTGGCGTCGTCACCCCGAGCGAGTACGTGGCTTGGCGCTGTGTGCAACAGCGCCGGTGTTCTCCGTGAAGCGAGTCGAGCGCTTGGGCTTCCTCGGCGCGAGCGGCTTGGCGGCGCTTGCACGGGTGGCCCCCGAACAGACTCGGACGTGGCTCACCGACCAGTTGTATCTCCAGCGGAAGTCCCAGGAGTGGGAGCCGTGGGCAATCCGAGAAGCGTCGAGCCATGATTGGCGAATGCTCCTGGAAGCCGGCACTGCGATCGGCGCGTTCGACTCGACCGACTGGATCGGCGGACTCGACGTTCCCGCCTCGGTGATCGTGACGATGAACGACAACGTGGTCAGTCGGCGACGACAAACCATGCTGTTCGACCTCCTTCCCGATGCACACGTGGCGCGCATCGACGGTGACCACGGTGCCGTGGTCGACATGGCTGACCAGTTCGTGCCAGCACTCATGCGGTCGATCATCTCGATCGAGGAACGGGTTCAATGACCAGCGAATCGACCAGCAAACGCGGATCCAGCCGCACATTCGGCATCGCCGTGCTCGCACTCGCTGCCACGGTTGCCGGAGG
>CALICC010000167.1 GCA_938049325.1 uncultured Ilumatobacter sp.
CCGGAGAGCCCGGCGGTGTGACCCATGATGTGGCGCGTCGCGACCTGCTCCTTACCGTTGGCCGCGAACTCGGGCCAGTACGTGGCGACGGGAGCGTGGAGATCGAGTTCTCCGCGGTCGGCGAGCAACAGGCAGCACAGAAACGACATGGTCTTGGTGGTCGACCAGACGTTGATGATCGTGTCTTCGGCCCAATCGGCATCGCCATCGTCGAACGTGGCGGTGCCGCCCCAGAGATCGACCACGGTCTCGCCGTTGACCGTGGCGCTGACCGACGCGCCGACGTCACCGTGTTGTTCCCAGTTGGCGGCAAAGGCGTCACGTACGCCTTCAAAGCCGGCGGCGACGGTTCCATGGATCTCGGTCATGGAGTGAACGTAGTGCTGCAGTGCCCCGTGACCTGAGCCGGACGCGCCCGCAGCGGTTGGGTCCGCGGCGATGCGCTCGTAGCATGGAACGCCTTATGTCGAAGAAGACCAAGAAGCGCAAGGCCCGTCTCCGCCGCTCGAAGGCGAACCACGGCAAGCGTCCCAACATGGGCCGCGGCTGAGTTTCTGTATCTCTGAACTGATCCACACGCTCAGGCGCTCTGAACTCGATCTGTACCTCGGTACCGATCCGGTGATGGGCGCTTTGTCGCGTCTGGGCCCGAATCGGGGCGACATGGGCTGTTCTGCCAGGATCCGACGATGACAACCCGCGCCGAATGGCTGACCGTGAGCGGCGATCCCGATGTCTGGCGGTCGATCGGCGTGGTCGTCGGGCCCGATGGCCTCGTGCCGCTGGTCGGGACGTGCCTGAAGATCGATGCGACGCCCGATCTCGAACCCGGCATCGTGAGCTGGTCGCTCAGCGGCATCGAGACTGCTGTCGGAGATGTGGATGGTCTGGTGACCACTGTCGTCGATCCCGCGCCGCCCACGTACGCCCAGCACGCGATCGGCGCGGTGGGCCTCGACCACGTGGTGGTGATGACCGCCGACTTGCAGCGAACGTCGGATGCGATCGAGCGCGCGACTGGATGTGAGTTGAAGCGGGTGCGCGAGGTCGGCGAGATGACACAGGGCTTCCACCGCTTGGGGTCGGGCGGCTTGATCGTCGAGATCGTCGAGCGGCCCGAGGTGCCCGCCGGGCCGGCATCGTTTTGGGGCTTGGTGATCAACGTCGACGACCTCGATGCAGCGTGTGCGCACATCGGCGCGGATCGCGTGTCCGCGCCGAAAGACGCCGTGCAGCCGGGGCGGCGGATCGCCACCATCGAGCGCGACGTCGGCCTTGGCCTGCCCGTTGCGCTGATGACGCCGTGAAGCGCGGGCGTCAGGCGCCGCGCAGTGCTGTCGAGTTCGCGACCTGTTCGAGGAACCACTCGTAGGTCGCCGCGACGCCGGTGTCGAGATCGATCGTCGGCGTCCAGCCCAGCGCGTTGAGCTTCGTCACGTCGAGGACTTTGCGGGGGATCCCATCGGGCTTCGAGTGGTCGAAGCGGAGCTCGGCGGCCGGATACACGACGTCACGGATCTTCTCGGCGAGCTCGCGGATCGACAGGTCGATTCCGGTGCCGACGTTGACGTGTTCGATGTCGCTGTAGTTGTCCATCAGGAACAGACACGCGTCCGCCAGGTCGTCGACATGGAGAAACTCGCGCAGCGCGGATCCGGTGCCCCACACTTCGACCTCGGGACGCTCGGCAAGCCGCGCATCGTGGAACTTGCGCATCAGGGCCGGCAGCACGTGGCTCGACTGCAGGTCGAAGTTGTCGTTCGGGCCGTACAGGTTCGTGGGCATCGCGGAGATGAAGTCGCGGCCGTACTGCTGCCGATACGCCTGGCAGACCTTGATGCCGGCAATCTTCGCGACGGCGTACCACTCGTTGGTGGGTTCGAGCGGGCCGTTGAGGAGCTGGTCTTCGGTGATCGGTTGGGCTGCGTGTCGTGGGTAGATGCACGACGAGCCGAGGTACAGCAGCTTCGTCACGTCGGTTTCATGAGCGGCGTGGACCACGGTGCCGTGGATCATCATGTTGTCGTAGATGAACTCGGCGGGGCGCGTGCTGTTCGCCATGATGCCGCCGACCGTGCCCGCAACCAGAAAGACGTGATCGGGCCGGTGTTCTTCGAACCACCGGGTGACCTCGGCCTGGTTGCGCAGGTCGAGTTCGGCACGCGTCGCGGTGAGCACGTTCGTGAATCCGTCGGCGGCGAGTCGACGGGTGATCGCAGACCCGACGAGGCCGCCGTGTCCGGCGACGAACACTCGCGATTCTCGGTCGATCGGTTGGACGGCATCGGCCATCGGGCCACGCTACCGATCGAGGCTCGGTGTTGTCAGCGATCGCCGGTTGGTGTGCGAGTCACCGGTCACGCTGGGCTGCGAGGTGCGCCTGACCCTCTTCACACTCGTCGGCGATCGGACACCATCGGCAGCTGGACCCCGGTCGCTTGACCGGCGGCCGACCTTCGGTCTCGAGTTCGATCATCGCGTTGAGGCCGTCGAGCGTGCGTCGCATCGCGGTGAGTAGCGATCGCTCGGTCACGTCGTCGGCGTGAGCTTCGGCGGCGTCGAGATAGAATGTCGCCACCTTGCGCGGCGGGATCTCACGGACGAGCGTTTCGAGGAGCGCGTAGAAGCCGAGGTCCTGGCGATGCCGGGCGTTTGCCCGGCCGGTCTTGAGATCGATGATGACCTTGCGGCTCTCGCGGCCTTGCGGGCGTCCGAACAGCAGGTCGACCTTGCCCGACAGCGTGATCGGACCCGACGCGGGCCAGCGGACGGATGCTTCGGTGATGGGCGCCCACCGCTTGGAGAGTGGTGGAAAGTTCTCGAGGAACTGCGTGACACGAACGGTGGTCTGGCCCCGTACGTCGGCCTCGTCGGCGGCGGTGAGCGAGTTGACCCACTGGCTGATCCCGCGGTTCTCGTCCGCCAGCCGGGTCAGCGCTTCGTCGACGAGATCTACGGGTGTGGGTTCGCCGCGCCGGGCTGGCCACGAGATCAGCAGCTCGATCGCCCGGTGGGCAACGGTGCCCTTTGCGTTGGCCGCGGTCCATTCGAACTCGTCGGGTTGCAGGTGGTGGGCTTCACAGTCGAGCACGCCGGCGATCTTGTGCTTCGAAACGAAGACCTCTTGGTCGACATCGAGGCGCGCCGCGAAGTCGTCGAGGGCGACGCGCATCTCGGTGCGCAGGTGCGCGATGAAGTCGGCATCGAAGATCACCGGTTCGCCCGAACGACGCAAGACGTCGAGGGTGCGGCGTTGCACCGGGCTGAGCATGTCGGTTCCCACCGGCGAGCTCGCGTCGGTTGCCTCGGCGTCGTCGGACTGGCTCACGGTCGGCACTGTAGGAGCAAAGGCGGTGGGGACTCGATGCCGCTCAGTATCATCTCGCCGAGATGAGTCGGACGGTTGTCCTCAACATCGTGCTCGGTGTCATTGTTGTTGCGTTGATCGCCACGCTCGTGACGCTCGAGACGCGAGACGACGCCGACGCGGTGCCGTCGACGACCACCACGACGTCGACCGTCGTCGCAACGACCACCACGTCAACGACCACGACCACCACTTCGACGACCACAACCACCACTACCAGCACGACGACCACGTCGACCGTGCCGCCGTCGACCAACGTGCCGACCGAACGGTTCTTCGTCGGCATTCTGGTGGTGAACGGCACGTCCGCGGGTCAGCGGCTTGCTCCGGTCGTTCAGCGCCTCACCGACATCGGGTACTTCGATGTGCGCGGCGTCGTCGGGGCCGTGCAGGCGTCGGAAACGACCTTCTATCACCTCGAAGGATTCCGGGCTGAGGCAGAAGTCGTTGCGGTCGATCTGGGATTCGACGTGTCGAACGCCCGGTTCGCGCTCTTCGATGACGCGCCGCCCGTCTCCGGGATCGGGGTGGCGAAAGTCATCGTGTATCTCGGCGGAAGTGGCCTCCCCGAGCCGGTCACCGAATAGGACGGGAACGTCTGGTCCGGTGCCGGTGAGCTCGACCCACCGAACCCTGTAAGACCCCTGTGCGCATGATGGTCGCATGGAGTTCGCATCAACCGTCGAGTTCGCACACGCAGCGCGCCAATTGAGCCGCGCCGCCACGCGGCTGCGGTTGATGGCGCCCAGCTTCCGGTGCCCACCCCGCCTGGTCGGCATCGATCGCACCATTCGGCGGCGGCCGCCAGGGCAAGGAAGTCCGGAAACGGCGGTGGTGTCGGTGCGAGTGAAGAACCGGCAGCGTGCGGCGGTCATTGCCGACATGATCGAAGGTGTCGTGGTGTCAAACGATCTTCAGCCGCCCGACGCAGATCGCGTGCGCAACGAGTTGTGGTCGGTGATGGCGGCTCAGGTGGTCACGGGCGCGCATCAGTCCGTCGAGCGCGGTGCGGCCTGAGGCGCCGCCATCGCGAATGGTGTGGTCGGTAGCGTGACCAGGAGTGGAGTTCGCCGACGACGTCAACGCAGAGACCCTCCGGGTCGTCACGGTGTGCACTCACAACCGGACGCGATCGGTCATGTCGATGGCGATGATTCAAGCCGGTCTCGACGCCCGGCTCGGCGTCGGTCGAGTTGTGGTCGACTCCGTCGGTATCGAGCCGGGTGGGCAACCGCCGATTCCCGACGCTGTCGAAGCAATGCGTCGCCGAGGGCTCGATGTCGCGTCGCATCGCAGCCGACGGCTCACGGCCGAGCGACTCGCCTGTGCCGATCTCGTCCTCGTCAGCGAGAAGCGGCACGTCGTCGCTGTTGCCGGTGCGGTACCCGAGTTGTTCAGCGTGACGTTCACTCTTCCGGAGTTCTGCCGGCTGACCGAGGCCGGCGGACTGCCGTACGGCTCCACCCTCGCCGAACGGCTTGAGCGGCTGGGCGCTGGCCGCAACGCGGCGGGTTACCTGCGAGGCGACGTGCCGGAGCTGGCTGATCCCACTGGGTTGTCGCGACGACGTTTCGAATCGGCGGTCAAACGCATCGAAAAGATGTGTGCCGCTGCGGTCGACGCGCTGGCCGCCGAGAACTGAGCTCGCGTCGCGATCGCGCTCGTCACCCGCGATCCCTGCGCAGCGTCACGACCTCGGGCTAGGTTCGTTTCGAGCGAGTCCGCTGACCCGCTCGACCTCCGTTCGTCCCGATTCTGAATCGAAGTATTCCTGCCATGTTCTCCTTGCGTCGTCGTGTCCGCTACTACGGCAACATGACGTTGTTCCGGCTGTGGCTGCGGCCGCGTCGCAGCGTTCCCACCACGCTGCTCGGAACCGGATACGGCGCGTGGAACGTGCCGATTCAGCTGCTCGACGTGCCCTCGGTCTGCTTCTGTGGCGGTGTGGGCGAAGACACGCAGCTCGACGAAGGGCTGATGGACCTCGGCCATGACGTCTACGGGTTCGATCCGACACCGAAGGCGATTCGCCACGCGGCGACCGTGGTGGAGAAGTGGGAGCAGTACAAGTTCTCCCCGATGGGGATGTGGACCGAGGACACCGAGGTGCGCTTCTTCGTGCCCAAGGACGCGAGCCACAGCTCACATTCGATGATGAACTTGCAAGAGACCGAGGACTTCATCCTCGCACCGGTGCGACGGATGTCGACGCTGATGGAGGAGCAGGGCGTCACCGCAGTCGACTTCTTGAAGCTCGACATCGAGGGCGCTGAGCATGACGTGCTTCGTGACCTCGCCGCGGGCGATCTTCGGCCGAAGGTGCTGTGCGTCGAGTTCGATCAGCCGGCGCCGCTGTCGAAGGTGAAAGCGACGTGTCGTGCACTCCAGTCCGCTGGCTATGTGGCGATCAAGCTGGCCCGGTGGGACGTCACGTTCGTGTCGTCCGACCTGATCTGACCTTCTCGACGAGCCCGACGAGCGTCGGTCAGAGCTGTTGGACGTCGATGCCGAGATACACGACGAGTTGTTCGTCGAGGAGTTCGCCAAGCAGCGGGGGCACCGTGCTGAGTGGAAACACCAGCGAGACGTCGATGCCCATGTCGACAGCGAGCTGTTCAGCTTCGGCTTGGAGGCCGGGCGCCGCATAGACGACGCTCCGCTCGACCGTTTCGGCACCATCGAGCGTGCGGATGTCGGGGTAGCCGGTTGCTTCCAGACGATCGGCCGTTGATCGGGCGACTCCTGCGATCGACGCGCCGTTCGCAACGGCGACGGACAGCTGGATCCGCTCGACCGGTGGCCGAGTCGTCGGGGTGGCCTCGGTGGCCGGTTCGGTGACCGTCGTGGTGGTTTCCGGAACCGTTGTTTCGATGGGCTCGGTGGTGTCGGGCTCAGTGGTGTCGACGTCGGGCTCGGTGGACGCAGTGTCGGGTTCGGTGGTTTCGGTGTCGGGTTCGGTGGTGTCGACGTCAGGCTCCGTGGAGGCGGTGTTCGCCGTCGTTGCAGGCGGCGCGTCAGTGTCGACGGGAACGTCGGTGGAAACCGCGACGTCGGTGGCGACCGAGGTGGGAATCTCAGCCAGTTCCACTGATCGACCGCTTGGAATGCCGGCAACTGCGACACCAGCGCCGATGCTGATCACCGTGACCGCGAGGAACACCCAGATCTTTGACGACATGCGTCGACGAGGCTAGCGGCGCGGCGAGAGCTGCAGGGGACGCCTCAGCGCGTACATCACGGCGAGCAACACGGCGAACATGGCGCCGAGGACGGGCCACCAGACCGTTCTGGAGGTGATCTCCCCACCTGTGCGTGCGCCCTGGAGGTCACTTGCGGCCGAGGCGTTCGGGATCTCCGCCGGGAGCACGGAGACGGTGAACGACCCGAATCGGGTGGTCGATGTGCCGCTCACTTCGCCGATGTACCGGCCAGGGGTCTCAGGTGCGTTGATCGTGGTGGTCGCCAGGCCTGCGACATTCTCGTCGACCTCGACCAAGCCGGTGTGCTCTTTTCGCACGCAGTCGGCAACGTCTCGCGCTCCTTCGAGGGTGAAGGTCACCAGTTCGCCTGGCTTGCAGACCGCTGTCACCGTGACTTCGAACGTGGGGGTGCCCGAGGTCGGCGCCGCGGTGACCGTTCGTGGTGTCGGCGGGTAGGCCTGCGCCGCTGGCGCGCCCATACCGAGAACTGCCGCTGCCGACACAGCCATGGCGAGGAGTTTGAATCTCACCCTTTGGTATCGGCGTCAGCCGGGGTGAACTTGAGAGCTAACGCCGGAGAGGTTGCTCCCAGGTCGTTGGTTCGAATGTTTCTCCTCCGGGGTTGTCCAGTGTGAACACGATGCTCGTGCTGACACTCTGCCCCGGGCCGATGTCGACGGCGTGGCGATGTCCGAACCATCCGCCCTCCTCGAATCGTTCGACGCCGATCGGTTGGCCGTCGAGAGTTGCCGACTCGAAGGTGGCGGGTCCGTAGTAGGTGACGAGCAATCGGCTGGTGCCGGTGGGCAACCCGACCTCGTTGTCGATCACGTACGTCGGCAGACCTGCCGATGGAGCGGTGTTCGTGAGCGTCACGTCAGCGACGAGGCGTCGCGTGCCGTCGGTCGAGCGGTCTTCGGTGATCGACACCTCTCGTTCCAGGAACGAGTCGATCTTGTTCGCCGATGCGTTGGTGACGGCCAGTGAGAACCCGCCGTCTTCGTCACTCAGTTCGGGCAGCGCACCCAGGAGACCGATGTCGTTCAGGAAGTCCTGTTCGTCGGCGACGTTCGACCAGAACAGCAGTCGTCGTTCTTCGACGAGCGGCGCGAAACGTTCAGCGAGATCGATGGGGCTCGGCAGGGTCGACTCGAGCATTTTGACGATGGCAGTTCGTCCCAGCGTGTCGAGCGCGTCGACGCGTTGGTCCTTGTCGTCGGTGAGCACGTACTGATCGAAGATCAAGAAGTCGGCGACATCGTCTGCCGCCACGGTGACGCCGAGGTCCGGCACGCGGATCGGACCGGTGAAACGCATGAGCTCGGCAACCACGTACGGGTCCATCACGATGACGCCGTCGATCTCGTTGCCTCCCGCTTCGCGGTACAGCGTCGCTGCGGTGTCGGCGACAAGTGGGAAGTGTGCCGGCATGGTGATGTTCAACCAGGCGAGCGGTCCCACCTGTTCGTTCGGGCCGGTGGAGAAGCCGAACACGCCATAGCCGTTCAGAAATTCGTCTGAGCAGGCGTCGCAGTCGGCGTTGGCAGCGGCGAGTCGCTCGTTGAGGTCGAGCGAGCGGCCGAACTCGTTGACGCTGACGACTCCGTTGTCGATGACCGCTTCGGCGTAGTTCCCGCTGAAGCCGCCGAGCCCGCGCGCTTCGGCCGGCGTCGTGAACAAGATCAGATAGTGGCGTGGTCGCTCGTTGCCGAGCATGCTCGGGGCAAGAGCGACCGCGGTGAGGGCGCTGTCGATGCGTGGCACGTTCTCGTCGATCTCTACCGCCAGTTCGTCGATCTCGCGGCGCAGTGGGGCGACGAGCCAGGGCGATGACGCGTCGTCGACGCTGGTTGCGAGGCGGTCGACTGCTCCGCGTACGACGAGCAGGTGTTGCTCCGCGGCGATGAGCTCGTCGAGGTCGACACCGCCATTGTCGAGGGTGATCGATGCCGGGTCGATCTCGCGCAGTGCGAGGGCTGCTTGATGGGCGGTGTTGGCTGCGGCGCCGGTGACGCCGCGGCTCGCGGAGAGGTTTTGTGCCATCCCTGGAATGACTCGTCCGCCGAGGGTGAGGGGTCCGCCAACCTGGTCGGCGCCTCGTTCGAACAGGTCGGCAGCTCGTTCGAAGGAGGCGGCAGCTGCGGAGTAGTCGCCGCGTTGGAGTTCGGTGACAGCGCGGCGGGCGGCGTCTCCGCCGGACGCGAGGTCGGTTCGTGCGGAGTTCGCCGCGAGGCCGACCCCGGCGACCGCCGCGACTGCCGCAACCGCAGTGAGAGCAATCGCTGTGGCCACGCGACGGCGCACATGGGTCGGGCGAGTGGCGATGCCGCCGATGGCAACGGCGACCGCGGCAGCGATGCCGACGATCGTGGTGAAGCCGAGGAACACATCGATCGATGACCAGAGCACGGCGTTGGCGCTGACTCCTGCCGATGTCGCACGGAGGCCCGAGGCGACGGCTCGTTGATTCGATGCAGGGCGGGCGGTAGCCACAGCGAGAGCGAAGGCCGCGACAGCGATCACGATCACCACGATTCCCGGCGCAAGCGCGGCGGCGACGATGCCGAAACCGGCCACCAACCACCACGGAGCTGAGCTCGCCGCCCAGCACAGCAGTGCGACGGATGCGACGACGAGCACGGCGTCGATGACGCTCGTACCGGTGGGTGCCGCGCCGGCGAAGCGTGCGATGACGCCAGCGAGCACTCCGATGGCGATCACAATGGCCTGTTCGGTCCGGCTCGGCCAGACCATGGTCGAGGAACCCTCGCTCACGAGCGATTTCAATCGGTCCTGCGTCGACACGGCAGAACAGTACCGGGACCACAGGAATCAGGTGGGGTATCCGGGCGACTGATGGCCCGCGGGTCGTATCGTGGAGCCAATGGCCCTGGCTGAACAGCACATGCAGTTGTCCTTCCGGGACTACGCATCGATCATCTGGCGCCGGAAGTGGATCGTCCTCTATCCGATCCTGCTGACGGCCGTGGTCGCTGGCGTGCTGGCCTACCTGACTCCGGTGAAGTATCGGTCGGCTGCTGAAGTGCTCGTGCAGCTGCCGCCAACCGCCGACACGGTTGGTTCGACCGGAGCGGTGATGAGCCCCCGCCTGATCGAGAACGAGTTGCGAGCTGCGTCGGGTTCCGAGCTGCAGGCCGAAGTGCGCAAGATCATCGGCGACGAGCCGGTGCTCTCGGTCTCCGCTGACGAAGGCTCGGACGTGTTCCGCTTCCTGGCGGTCAGTGGTGGTCGGCGTCAAGCCGGAGCGGCGGCGAATGCCTACGCGCAGATGTACATCGAACGGCAACGCTCGACATTGATCGACGAATACGGCGCTCGCGCCGATGTGATCTCGGGCCAACTCGACCGCGCGGTCGAAGCCGGTGCCACGCTCGAGGTGATCGAGTACGAGCAGGAACTCGAGAATTTGACACTGTCGATCGAGTTGGCCCGCACGTCGGGCTCGACGTTGATCGACGAGGCGCGCACGGCCGGTGCGCCATTCGAACCGCGACCGCGTCGGACCATCGCGCTTGCTGCGATGCTCGGTTTGCTGATCGGACTCGGCGTGGCCTTCCTGCTCGAGTATCTCGACACGTCGATTCGCGACGAGGAAGAACTGAGCGCGATCTCTGGCTTGCCGACCCTCGCAACGATTCCCGAGAGTGAGGGGGGTTCACGACTGATCTCGCGCGACGACCCACACTCGCGCTCCTCAGAGGCATACCGAAGCTTGCGGACCGCTGTGCAGTTCCTCACGATCGACCGCACGATCAAGGTCATCCAGGTGACGAGTCCTCATCCCGGCGAAGGCAAATCGACCACGGCGGCGAACCTCGCATTCGTCGTGGCCAACGGTGGGCGCAAGACCGTCCTCGTCGACTGCGACTTGCGCAAGCCGCAGATCCACGGCATGTTCGGCACGTCGAACGACCGAGGATTCTCGTCGGTCATGCTCGAACAGGTGTCGCTACAAGGTGCGTTGCAGGAGGTATACGACGAGCCGAATCTGAGCGTGCTCGGCTCCGGCCCGACGCCGCCCAACCCATCAGAGCTGTTGTCGTCGACGCGTGCAGCGAAGATCTTCGAGGCACTCGCCGGAGCGTTTGATCTGGTCATCGTCGATTCGCCACCGGTCCTTCCCGTTGCCGATGCAGCGGTGCTGGCCGGGCTGGCCGACGGTGTGATTCTCGTCGGCACTTCGGGAACGACCGAGCGTCGCACGCTGGCCAAGACGATCGATCGGCTCGAGCAGGTCGATGCCAAATTGCTCGGAACCGTCTTGAACCGCCACGACGTCGCGGACGACGTCGACTACACCTACATCTACGCGACGCCAGAACCTTCGGGGCGTGAGAGCAGTTTGGCGCTCAGCGGCGTCGGCGCTTCCAGCGTGTCGAGCGGCGCATCCGCCAAAGACGCCGGCGTCGAGACCGCGGCGGACTCCGGTTCGGTTGCCGACGTTGCGCTGGTCGACGATCGCGGCTCCGATCGCCTTACGGATCGTGTCGACGAGTCGTTGGCCGATGGTGCGTCCGACGACACGGGCGTCGATGTCGAGCTTTCGACCGACCCGGTGTTCGCTGACGAGACGCCCAGCGATCCACTCCTTGGCATCGATCTGTTCGATGACGACATTCCCGACGTTCAGCTGCTCGACGACGATCTGTTCGATGCATCCCGAGACGGTGACGTCGATTCCGAATCGAGCCGGCCAGGCGAGTGAGCCCGTTGTCCCGGGAGGGTCGCGTGCTGCCGCGACGACGCGACGACGTGCTGTTGGCTGACTTCGGGACGGAGCTGGTCGTGCTCGTACCGGACCAGCGCCAGACGCACCGCTTGGATGAGGGCCTGTCGCTGGTCCTCACCTCATGTGACGGCGTCACACCCGTCGACGCACTGGTCGCCGAAGTCTCAGCCGGTACGGGCGAGGATCCCGACGTGACCCTTCGGTGGCTTGACGAGTGCCTCGAGCGCTTGGAAGCGCTGGGGGTTCTCGGCGCGAATGATGCGCCAGACGGCGCCGTCGAGTAGCCGCATGCCGTCGCCGGGCGAAATCGGTCAAGGACCTGAGCAGATCTGCCGATGAATCGTGGAGACTGCTATGAACCGACGAGAAGCCATTCAGAAACTTGCTACAGGTGGAGCCGTCGCGGCTGGCGCGTCCATTGTCTTG
>CALICC010000168.1 GCA_938049325.1 uncultured Ilumatobacter sp.
TCGATAGTCGTCCCACGCCCGATCCAGGTCACCAGATGGAACTCCCGAGTCGATCAGGCGAAGCTTCCATCGCTCGAACAGGCGCCGCTCGTGTTGCGAGTCGCGGCAGCGCTACGGCCGGTGGGACATCCGGAACCCGTATCGCCGACGATGACTCGCCCGGACCGGTGGTCGTCTTCGTTCACATCTCTGACGCCTTTGGCAACCTCTTGCAAGCAACCGAGATCGTCCGCCTCGTCCTGACCTGACGCGCATCCGCAGCGCCTGGGTAGCGCGGGTGCCGGAACGAAAGGGACCCAGACGCTGGGTAGCGCGGGTGCCGGGACGGAAAGGACCCAGGGATTATGCGTTGCGGGGGCCGAAGACGCGGCGGACGCCTTCGGCGTACTCGTCGGTCCCCATGGCGGTGTTCATCAACGTGAGCGAGTCCTGCACACTCGCCGCTGGATCGTGACGCAACAGGTCGGCGACCAACTGACGCTTGGTGGTCGCAACAGCGTTCGGTCCCGTCGTGGCTGCGAGGTTGGCCGCCCACGCCTGCGCCGCAGCCAGCGTTGCCTCCCCGTCAGCGCACACCTCGTTCCAGAGCCCCCACTCGGCCGTGTCGGCACCGGTCACGATGCGCCCCGACAACAACAGGTCGGTCGCTCGCGTCGTGCCGACGAGGCGGGGAAGCGTCCAACTCAACCCGTATTCCGCAGGCAGCCCGAGCTTGGGTGCCGCAGTGGTGATCTTGGCGCGCGCTGAGATGAACCGCAGATCGCAGAACAAGGCGAGCGCGAGGCCAACGCCCGCGCACGCGCCGTTGATCGCCGCGATGATCGGATGGCGATAGCCGAGCTGCCAGGCGAAGTCGGCGTCGAGCCGGTCGCCGCCGCCGGGTTGTGCGGGCTGGGCCGGAAGTCCGGTGTCGTACGAGCCGCGTTCGGCATGATCCGAGAGCGCCTGGCTGTCGCCACCAACGCAGAACTGGCGACCCGCACCGGTGACGACCACGGCACGCACGTCATCGCGGCCTTCGAGCTCCGCCATGATCCAGCGGTACTCGGTGTGCATCCGCCCGGTCCAGGCGTTTCCTCGATCGGGTCGATGCAGCCACACCGTGGCGATGCCGTCGGCGACCTCGAACCGTGTTGCCTTCAGCTCCACCGTGTTGCCCTCAGGTCCATCGTGCCGTCAACTCCACGACCGTCGTGTTCCGTCAGCCCCAGATCGCCTTGAGCACGCGGTCAGCCAGCTCGGGGCGGCACACGAAGAAGTCGGGGAGCCACGGGTCACGATCGTTGTAGATGAGCGGCGAACCGTCGAGTCGGCTGGCGTGAAAGCCCGCCGCCATCGCCACCGCCGCGGGTGCGGCGGAGTCCCACTGGTACATGCCGCCGTCGTGCACATACACGTCTGTCTGGCCCATCACGACCGACATCGCTTTGGCGCCGGCCGAGCCGAGGCGAACGGCATCGCACCCAAGACCTTCGGCCACCAGGATCGCCGAGTGCGGCACGCGGGTGCGTGACGTCACCATGATCGGTGTGTCGCGGTCGATCTTCGGCATGGGTGCTGCCGGGTCGGTGGTGAACACGGCGTTGATCGCAGGCAGGCTCACGGCCGCTGCTCCGAAGTGGTCGCGTTCCCAGAGTGCTACATGAACGGCCCAGTCGCTGCGGCCCTCTTCGCTGAATTCACGCGTGCCGTCCAGCGGGTCGATGATCCACACGCGGTCGGCATCGAAGCGTCGCTGGTCGGTCTTGCCTTCTTCTTCCGACAACACCGCGTCGTCCGGGCGATGTTCGTGCAGCTCGCGAGCGAGGAACGCCTGAGCTGCGGCATCGCCCGCATCCTTGACGGCGCGTTGTGGAGCGCCTTCGGCGAACAGCCGCTCGCGTTGTTCGACGAGAATCTGGCCCGTCTCCACCGCGAGGCGAGTGGCGAACTCGGCGTCAGATTCAGTTTGCGACATCGGCCCATCATGCCAGCACGCTGGTCGTTCTGACAGAATCTGACGAGACGGCAGGTGGAGATGGGACGATCGCAACGACTCAAGTTCGGCCCGGGTCGCGTGCAGCGGGTCACCATCACGCCAGCACGAGCAGCCGCACAGCAGCCTGCGTCGCAACGTACGGTTCTCCTCATCCACGGGGGATCATGGCGCTGGCCGTGGGGTCGTTGGCTCATGGTCTTCGTGGCGCGTGACCTGCGCATGCGTGGATACCGAACCGCCACGGCGGGATACCGGCGACTGGGTCGCTTCGGTGGCGGCGGTGGGTTCCCCGAGACGTTCGACGACGTGAAGTCAGCACTCGAAGTCACCGTCGGTGCGCCCGGCGTCGACCGGGAGCAGCTCGTCGTGGTGGGGCACTCTGCAGGTGGGCACCTCGCGCTGTGGCTCGCCACCGAGCGTCCCGCGCTGTGTCGTGGCGCTGTCTCGATCGCCGGGTTGGCCGACCTGGAGCCGAGTTGGGACCGCAACGTCGCGTCCGTCGTCGCACTGATCGAGAAGGCGCCTGCGGCCGACCGTTTCGAGGCGACCTCGCCGCTGCACCGGGTGCCGAGTGGTCTCCCGACGGCGTGTGTGCACAGCACGAGCGACGAGACGGTCGACCACGCGGTGTCGCGTCGATTCGTCGACGCGTCCACTGCCGCCGGTGATCCGGCCGACCTCACGTTGGTCGACGACGAATCGCACCGCGCCGGTTTGTGGCCTGCGTCGGCGACCTGGCAAGCCGCCGTCGAGCGACTCGAGCACATCTTCGCGTCGTCGCAGGGTTGATCGACGGCCGCGAGTAGCGTCTCGGCTCGTGTCCGACGATGTGAGCTCACCGCCACCCGACTTCCGTGGCTCGCGGCGACTGGTCGGCAAGGAAGAGTGGTTCTGGTACCTCGCCGCTGCGGTGAGCTACATCGTGCTCGGCATCTGGCACAAGTGGTTGCTGAATTGGTTCGTCGGACCGGCGTGGCTGGTCGCGTTCATCGTCATCGGACCATGGCTCACCGATCGGATCGGTCTGACGGGCCGGTCTCCCGCGGGAGACATGGCCGAGAGCGCGTCCGTGGCGCGGGAACGGACGTCTGAATGAGTTGGGCGGCGCACCAGTTCGAGATCTACGCGGTTCAGTCGCATCTGCCGAAGAAGATGCGCGGCAAGATCAGCTTCTGGGCGATCTTCCTCGGTGACTTCACCCCGGACTTCTTGTCGAAGTTCTGGGTCTACGGATTCACGATCAACGGCACGCGGTACGGCTCCGAGGTTCCACACCAGTGGCACCGTGGGTTCCCCGGGATGGGGTTCACCCACACGTTGTTCTTCGGCGCGATCCTGACGTTGCTGATCTGGGGGTGGAAGAAGAATCGAGCGTTCACGATCGGCTACATCCTGGGCTACGCCGCGCACGCCCTCACCGACATCAACGACTCGGTCGGCGTGCTGCTGCTGTTCCCGTTACTCACGCTGAATTTCACATCGGAGACGTGGGCCTACGCGGCGACGATCGACGGTGGCAAGTACCTCGACGCGGCCGCGTACTACTCGAGTCTCGGCTTGGTGATGGACGTCTTCTGGCTGATCGTCGTGCTGTTCTCCTGGCGCGTCCTGACGCGGGAGCACTGGCGAACTCAGGTGGTGCCAGCGGACGCTCGCATCTGGGCGTGGTTTGGCAGGTGGTTGCCCGAACGCGGGCTGCTCGCTCTGTATCGGGCGACGTTCTTCTACGGCATCTGCCGCATGATCTCGTGGAGCGCGTGGGCGCGCCTGTTCGCCGACCCCGACAAGTACGGAGACTTCGATGTCACCTCGCGCGGGTTCCCGATGGACCTGTCGTGGACCGGGCCGTACTGGCTCGAAGCTCGATCACTCGACCACGTCAGCCCGTGGCTCGCGTATCCGGCAGCGCTCGCGCTGCTCGGCTTGCTGTACTTCGTGATCATCAAGCTCTGGGAACCGATGGGGCGCCGCGACCAGACCGGCAGCGTTGCGCCCGAGCCCGACCCGAAACCGAGTGATCAGGAAGCACGCGGTCCCGAGTCGAACGGACCTGACGCGCGCATCGACGTCTGAGTCGGCTGTTCGAATCGGCCTTCTGGTCCACGTCCACGTCGGATTCCGACGCCGGTGTGGACCAGAACGGGTGCGGACCGGAACCGGTGCGGACCAGAACGGGTGTGGGCCAGAACGGGTGCGGGCCAGAACGGGTGTGGACCAGAACGGCGTGTCGGCCAGGACGGCTGCGGTTCAGGCGAAGGCGGGTGACGTGCGCGTCTGGCGCGAACGGCGGCGGTCGCGGAACGGAACCCAACTGGTGTCGGGCGCCCACGCTGCGGCCGCAGCGACAGCGTCACTGCCGAGTGCGTCGACCGGGTCGAGTCCGAGCGCTTCGAGGAACGCGACGGTACGCACATCGTGTGCGACCGGGTCGGGGTCAGGCGCGAGGTCGAGCTGCGCGAGTGCTCGGTGGATCGGCGGCTTGAGAAAGTAGGTCGCGGCCATGGCGGCGGCGCCGGCAGCTTCAGCGTTGCTCATGCAGTTCACACACATGCTGCGATGCTAGGCCACCGTGCCCTGCGACGTGCCCTGCGACGTGCCCGCGTCGTCGCTGTGGCGAGCCGCGAGTGCGTGATCCAAGGCGTTCGGTTCACCGAAATTGGGGGATCGGGCAAGATTTGTCATCTCGACTGTCCCCCGTGGAGGAGACTCCGGACGTGTGACCCGTGAGAACCAACACCGGTGCTGACACTCCATCAACTCGAAGAGGCCCAATGATCAACCGAAACGAGGCGCAACGATTCCTGACGCAGGCATCGTTCGGAGCCTCCGAATCCGACATTGATGCGCTCGTCGCGCTCAACAGTTACGACGCGTGGATCGACCAACAATGGGCGTTGCCCGTGTCGCTCACACAGCCCTACGTCGAAGCTGTCGGGTCCGGCGGCTTGCGGCCGATCCGGCACCACATCTGGTGGCAGAACGCAATGGAGCAACCAGACCAGCTCCGGCAGCGGGTTGCGTTCGCGTTGAGCGAACTGTTCGTCGTGTCCGACCTCGACTACACGCTCGGAAACGCTCAGTTCGGAATCAGCCAGTACTACGACCGGCTCGCTCAGTACGCCGACGGGAACTACCGCGACCTCCTCGAAGTGGTCACGCTGCACCCGGTCATGGGCATCTATCTGTCGATGTTGCGCAACGTCCAAGCCGACCCCGAGCGCAACGTCCGGCCGGACGAGAACTTCGCTCGCGAGGTTCTGCAACTGTTCTCGATCGGACTCGTCGACCTTGACCTCGACGGAACGCCCGTGCTGGACGACGGTGAAGTGGTTCCCACCTTCGATCAGGTGATCATCGAAGAGTTCGCCAGGGTCTTCACCGGATGGAACTTCAACGGTGAAACGGCGATCACCTCGAACGACCTCACCGGCTACGACAAGACGCAGCCGATGTGGGCAGTTGCTGAGCATCACGACCACGGCGCCAAGACGCTGCTCGGAGGCGAGCAGATTCCGGCTGGCCTCACTCCCGAAGCCGACATGGCTCGGGCACTCGACAACATCTTCATGCACGGCAACGTCGGGCCATTCGTCTCCAAGTTCCTGATCCAGCGCCTCGTGACCTCCAATCCGTCGCCCGCATACGTGGAGCGAGTGGCGTCGGTGTTCAACAACGACGGCACCGGCGAGCGCGGCAACCTCGGCGAGGTCGTGCGAGCGATCCTGCTCGACACCGAGGCGCGCAACGGATACACCGACGACAACTTCGGCAAGGTGAAGGAACCTGTGCTGCGACTGACGCAGTTCTGGCGGGCGCTCAACGCGATTCGTCCAGCGGGCACCGAAGAGTGGCGCCCCTACGCGTCGAGCTCTCTCGGCATCGACAGCGTCGCCGGACAGGCGGTGTTGCGCTCGCCATCGGTGTTCAACTTCTTCCAGCCGAGCTTCTCGCCGCCCGAGACCGACCTGCTGGCCCCGGAGATGCAAATCCATACCGAGGCCACCGTGGGTGCGATGAACAACGTGTTGCACAGTTGTACGTACGCCTTCAATACCCGTGACTACGGCTACGAGGTGATCACGCGCATCGACGTCGAGCGCGAAGTCGGACTTGCGAGCAACGTCGACGCGCTGATCGACCACCTCGACGAGCTGTTCTTGGCCGGCCTCATGCCCGCAGCCCAACGAACCGCAATGCGAACGCATCTCAATGCGCTCCCGAACACCCCCGATGGCCACTTTGCCCGAGCACTCGATGCGGTCTTCATGACGGCGGCATCGCCGGCATGCATGGTGCAGCGATGAGGAGTCACGACATGCAGAACACTTCCCAGCCTGACGTCAATGCACCGTCGGCATTCGGCCGGCGCGGATTCTTGAAGGGCGCAGCGGCGATCGGTTTGATCCCGGGCGTGCTGATGGCGTGTACCGAACCGCCACCCTGCGACGACGAGAACGGCGATGACATTCCGCGCTCGCTCGTGTGCATCTTCATGGCCGGAGGCGCCGACTCGTTCAACATGTTCCTGCCGAACGAGCTCGACACGCCCGGCAGCACCTACTCGACCTACGCCGCCACACGTGGCGACATCGCGCCGACGCAGAACTCGCTCTTGCCGGTCGGCAATGGCGACTATGCGTTCCACGGTGGCCTGCCGGGTCTGCGTGCGCTCTACGAGGCGGGGAACGTGGCCGTCGTCGGCAACGTCGGGCCGTTGGTGCGGCCCACCACGCCGTCCGACTTCGAGGCGGCTCGATCGATTCCGCAGATGCTCTTCGCTCACGACGCCCAGCAACAGCTGTGGCAGACGGGTGCGTCGAGCGTCGGCGGAGCGAACGTCGGCTGGGGCGCCCAGATCGGAAGCCGGATTGCGGGCTGTGACCCGAGTGCAACGGTTGCGCCGTCGATCTCGATCGCGGGCAGCAACCTGTGGCAGACCAGCGCAACCGATCCGTACCTGCGGTTGCACCCGACCCGCTCGCTCGCCCGCCTCGGTGGGTACGACCCGACGGTGCGCAGTTGGATTCCGTCGACCGGTTCCCAGGTCGCGGCCATGGACACGATTCTGACCGACGCCGCCATGGGGTCGCACCCGCTCGTGAGTCTGGCGAGCCAGTCGATTCGCCGGTCGTACAACACGACCATCGCGCTCGAAGATGTCACCAGTAACACCGCAGAGAACGAAGTCGCGATGGGTGGATACGGCAACAACGGATTGGCGGCACAGCTGCATCAGGTGGCCCGCCTGATCAATGCCCGCGACCGACTCGGTCAGAGCCGCCAGGTGTTCTTCGTTCAGATGGGTGGCTGGGACACACACAGCGATCAGAACGAGCGGTTCCCACCGCTGTTGAGCGAGTTGGACGAGGCAATCAGCCAGTTCCAGTACGCGCTCGGCCCAGACGGTATGGATCTCGCCGACTCGGTCACGACCTTCACCGCGTCGGACTTCGGGCGGACGCTCACCACCAACGGGAACGGCACCGACCACGCGTGGGGCGGGCACAGCTTCGTGATCGGTGGCGACGTCAAGGGCGGTCAGATCTACGGTCGCCTTCCGAACTTCTCGACCACCAACAACCCGGATGTGCTCGCTGACCGCAACGGCTTCAGCGGCCGTGTCATCCCGAAGCTGTCGGTCAATCAGCTTGGTGCGACGCTCGCCCGATGGTGCGGGGTGCAGGAGAGCCAACTCCCCGAGATGTTCCCGGACTTGTCGAACTTCCCGCTGACGGATCTGAACTTCTTCCGCGATCCGGACACCGCCGGATGATCGCCTGATCGTGATCGCCCCGGATCGGGGCGACCACGACGCAGTGAGCACGAGT
>CALICC010000169.1 GCA_938049325.1 uncultured Ilumatobacter sp.
ACACCGGTGGACTTCACGAATCCGGTCGATGCCGACCACGCGATCCGAATCGGGCGCGCGTGGATCGAGCTGCGCCGAGGAGCTTGGACGAACCATATGCGTTCGTACGTCTTCGGTGACGACGAACCGATCGAGCCGGGCCAATTGGACGCGCTCGACCTGCTGTCGCGTCGCAACCGCACGATGAAGCAACTCGCCGAGCGTCTCCGTATCGACCCGTCGAGCGCGACCCGTGCGGTCCAGCGGCTGGTCGCCGATGGACTCGCCGAGCGGCATGCAGCGCCCGACGACGGTCGCATCGTCATGGTCCGGATCTCCGATGCAGGTCGACGGCGCCACGCGGCCGTGGCCGAACGGCGCGCCACGGCGATGGCGATGCTGCTGAGCGAGTTCGACACCGACGAACGAGCACAACTCGCCGACCTGCTCGACCGCTTCGTGATTTCACTCGATCGCTCCATCGACTCGCTCCGGCCCCCAACCCCCACTAAGTTGCCCACCGATGGCTGACCAGGCGGAATTCGCGGACGAAGCAATGCAATACGCACCGCAGTTGTATTCAGCTGCGATGCGGATGACCCGAAACAGGTCGGATGCCGAAGACCTGGTGCAGGAAGCCTTTCTCAAAGGATTCCGGAGCTTCCACACGTTCAACGAAGGCACGAACCTGCGCGCGTGGCTGTTCCGGATCCTGACGAACACGTACATCAACAAGTACCGCGCCAAGCAGCGCCGGTTCGATGAGAGCGATCTCGGCGACATCGAAGACCTCTACCTGTACAAGCGGCTCGGCACATTCGAGGACCCGTCGATCGGACGTTCAGCAGAAGAATCGCTGATGTCGATGCTCCCCGACGACGAGGTCAAGCAGGCCCTCGAGAACCTGCCCGAGAACTTCCGACTCCCCGTGATCCTGGCCGATGTCGAGGGATTCGCGTACAAGGAAATTGCCGAGATGCTCGAGATTCCGATCGGAACCGTCATGTCGCGCCTCCATCGGGGAAGAAAGGCAATGCAAAAGGCGTTGCATGATTATGCAGTCGAACGCGGACTGCAGCGAAACGAATGACGGCGGCGTCAGCAGACTCAAGGCAGGACACGAAGTAATGGATGCATGTGACGAACCAGATTGTGCAGCAACACTCAAAGAGCTCGACGTCTTTCTCGACCACGAGCTCTCCGACGAAGCGCGTCAAACCATCGCCCATCACCTCGATGGGTGCCCCGACTGCTTGAGCGCCTTCGACTTCCACGCCGAACTCAAGACGGTGATCAACAAGAAGTGCAACAACGACGAGATGCCTCCCGGGCTCCTCAGTCGCATCGAGCGCTGCTTCGACACCGACTTCGACGGCGACGGCAAGGTCGGCTGACACTCCACCGACGCTTGCCGCGACCTCACCTTCGTCGAAGGTGACGCATCAGGTACTCGCTGTCGAGGTTTCTCCGAGCCTCGCCGGGTAACCTCGCCCACATGATCGGCGCACCTGTCTGGCACTTCTGGATCGGCATGGCACTCTCGGGCGTCGTCGTCCTGGCATGCCTCGGCCTCATCGCGTTCTACATGTTGAGCGTGCAAGCCAAGAAGTCGCCGAGCGGCAAACAGCGCCGCCACCAGGACCTCTGAACACGCCTGACACCTCGCTGACGGGCGAACTGCTCGCCCGCTGCACCTTTGCCTCGCCGGGAACTCCGGCGGTGTGCGCCTTGTCCGCTGGCCCGGATTCGTCTGCGCTGCTCGCGTTGGCGGTCGCCGCCCGACTCGACGTTCGGGCGGTGCACGTTCACCACGGACTGCGCAACCACGCTGACCACGACGCTGACGCTGCGGCACGCATCGCTGCCCACTTCGGCGTCGACTTGTGCGTCGAACACGCTGCACTGGGTGACGGCCCCAACCTGGAAGCACGTGCTCGAACCGTGCGGCACCGGCTCGTCGGCGCACAGGGAATCTGGGGCCACACGGCCGACGATCAAGCCGAAACGCTGCTCCTTGCACTGATGCGCGGTAGCGGGGCAACGGGCTTGTCAGCCATCGAGCCCGGTCCGGCCCACCCGCTGCTCGCGTTGCGCCGCACAGAAACACACGCTCTCTGCGCCGATCTCGGGCTCAGCCCGGTGACCGACGCGTCGAATGCCGACCCACGGTTCCGGCGCAACCGTGTCCGCAACGAACTCATCCCGTTGCTCGACGCCATTGCCGAGCGCGACATCACGTCGCTGTTGGTCCGATCGGCGGGGTTGCTCGGCGACGACGACGCGTTCCTCGATGAACTCGCCGGTGCCCTGGATCCGACCGACGCGAAGGCGCTCTCGGCGGCTCCGCGCCCTCTGGCACGACGCGCCATCAGACGCTGGCTGAGTGTCGACGGATACCCGCCCGACGCTGAAGCCGTGCAACGCGTGCTGGCGGTGGCCTCCGGCGACGTCGTGGCCTGCGAGGTGACCGGAGTCGGCCGGATCAGCCGCTCGGCGCAGCGTTTGCGACGCGAACCGCAGGCCGGCACTGAAACCGGCGCGTGATCGCCGCCAACCGCGACATCACCGCGACCTGACATCTCCGCTGTCATTTTCTCGAATGGGTCCGGACGGGCTAGCCTCACTAGCCGTCATGCAGTCCTTCAATCAACGCCGCACCATGCCCACGGGAGTGTGCTGATGGCACCCAGACTTCGCGGAAAGTGGGCCCTCGGCATCACGCCGCGCAACTTCACGTGGGTCCTCAAGGACAAGATGGCGATCTGTGAACGTCCGGGCGGCGTCGGCGACAACCACCGCCGCGTCCGGCGCCAAGAAGAGATCATCTGGCTCCGCGAGAACGGCTTCGGCTGCGTCGTGTCGATCATCGCCGCACCGCACAATCTGCACAACTACGACGAACTGCAGCTCCCGTACCGGCACCGCCCGTTCAACGTGGAGCACCCGGATCCGTATCTCACGTCGCTGTACACCGAGATCCGCGAACTACTCAAGCACGACACCAAGTTGATGGTGCACGCCGAGGAGTTGGGCGACCGCCTGATCGGCGTCATGGGCGGCTACATCCGCTGGTCCGGCCTCGTCGAGGATCCGACCCAGGCCATCCAGGTCACCGAGCGAATCGCCGGCCGTCAGCTCGATCCGTTCGCGCGCGAGATCATCATGCGCGCTCACGAACTGCGCTGATCGGTGTTGATTGTCGGCGGCTGACCAATCGTCGTCGATCCACACGCCACGACGCCGCCGACGCCATGCTTGATCGCTGGCGCTCCTGCGCGGCTTGATCGCTGGCGCTCACCCGACACTCCGCGGCGAAGGTGAACGCTGGCGGCAGGCGTGCTGGCTACTGTCGCGATCATGACGAACCCTGCGGCGGACTGGTATCCGGACCCTGGTGGGCGGCACGAAGTCCGCTATTGGGACGGCCAGGCCTGGACCGACCACGTGACCGATCAGGGCGTGCAGTCCGTCGATCCACTCCCGCCCATTCCGCCCACTCCGGTGCAGCAAGGCGACGGGCTCGATTCCCTCGACTCTGCCATGACGGTGGGCAACGAAGGTCGGCCCGACAAGATCCAAGAGCAGATCCGAGGTGGCGGTTACCGAGGTGTCGGGGTCGAAGGAGTGGTCGAAGGCGGCGGTGGCACGATCTTCTCCGAACCGATTCTGGTGGTCAACCAGAAGGCGAAACTGATCGAGCTGAACAGTCAGTACAGCGTGTTCGATCAGCACGGCCGCCAGATCGCAGCGGTCAACCAGGTCGGCCAGTCCGCGGCGAAGAAGGCCGCCCGGCTGCTCGTCAACGTCGATCAATTCATGACCCACAAGCTCCAGATCACCGACGGCGCTGGCCAGGTGCTGCTGCAGATCACCCGGCCACGCAAGTTCATCAAGTCGACGGTGATCGTCGAGAACGGCCTCGGTCAGGAACTCGGCCGAGTCGTGCAGCAGAACGCGATCGGCAAGATCAACTTCGCGCTCGAGTCGAACGGCCAGAAACTCGGTGGCATCCGTGCGGAGAACTGGCGCGCCTGGAACTTCCAGATCGTCGACGGCCAGGGCAACGAGGTCGGCCGGATCACCAAGACCTGGGAAGGCCTCGCGAAGACCATGTTCACCACGGCTGACAACTACGTCGTCCAGATTGCGCATCGCATGCCCGAGCCACTCAACTCACTCGTGGTCGCATCGGCGCTGTCGGTCGACACCGCTCTCAAACAAGACGCTCGCGGCCTCGGTGCCTGAGCACTGACTCACCCCGCCGTTTGCGGTCCAAACACCGTTCTGACCCACACACCCGTTCTGGTCCACACACCGTTCTGGTCCACACGCCGTTCTGGCCCACACACCGTTCTGGCCCACACACCGTTCTGGCCCACACACCGTTCTGGCCCACACACCGTTCTGGCCCACACCGGCGTCGGATTCCGACGCGTACGTGGACCAGAACGAAGGATCGGCGGTGTCGGGGGTGCGGACCAGAACGAAGGATCGGCGGCGTCGGGGGTGCGGACCAGAACGAGGCGCCGTGGCCGGTCGCCGCCTCGGCGGCTTCTGGTCCACCGTCGTGGCCGGTCAGCTCACTGGAAGGTGGCGCCGGGGACGCGCTGCAACATGTTGATCGGATCGGCGGGCACGTTGCTCGGCCGATACTCGAAGTGCAAGTGGAAGTTGCCTGCTGACGTTCCCGTGTCGCCGACGAAACCA
>CALICC010000170.1 GCA_938049325.1 uncultured Ilumatobacter sp.
CCGAGACGGAGTGGATCAGCACCGAGGCAGACGCCGTCGACGCGAGGCCGGCGAACACCCGGATGTGCCCCACACTGCCCAACCACTTGAGCACGAGCGTGGGCCCGATCAGGAAGCCCGCGAAGTAGCTCGTCATGATGAGCCCGGTTTCGACTTGACCGAATCCTTCCGACACCGCACGCACACCGAGGACCGCACCATTGAGACCGTTGCCGACCATCAACATTGCGAATCCGAGGAACAACGCCCAGAGCCCGAAACCACCGCGCACCAGCGGCGCGTCAGCATCGATCGCATGCTCGCTGGAAACGGGAGGACCCGCTGCGCTCGTTGGCTGATCGGCGTTCGGCAGAGCCGGGACGCTACTCCACGATCGCCAGGTCAGTCGCGCCCGCGGAGACGATCGATCTGCCGCCGATCGCGTTTAGTCGGGCGACCGGCACCAGCGTCCCTGATCGCGAAGGGCGCGTCCGGCTGCGACCGCTCGGGCCGAGGCGGCGACTGGTCGTCGAAACAGTCGACTGCTACCGACGCTCCGACGCGCTTTGCGATGACTCGCGCCACGATGGCGATCCGCTCGCGTTGCGCCAACCGCGCGTCGATGCGGTCACCGACCTTCACCGGCGTCGAGGGTTTGGCCGCCTTGCCGTTGACCTTCACGTGACCGCCACGGCATGCAGCGGCAGCATCAGCTCGGGTCTTGGTCAGGCGCACCGACCACAACCATTGATCAACTCGTGCCGTCTCGATGCGGCCAGCTTCGCACACGTCGATGGTTCGCGTTCCGACCGGTTTCGTCGACGAAACCGATCAATCCGAGATTTGCGAAGTATTTCAGGCAAAAGGGTTGACTTTCACGCATTGCGTAGTAAAGTACGCATCAAGAACAACGGCCAAGCGCCGACCATCCCTCAGAACACACACGAAATCGGAGCCATCACATGGACAACTTCACCACTCAGATCACCGAGAACATCGACAGCGCCGCCGACAGCGCCACCCGCGCTTACACCGACGTCAACGACAAGGTCCTCGACACCGTCGTTTCCGTCAACCGCCGCGTCGTCGACACTGTCGTCGAGATCGCCGACCGCGTCCCGAGCGTCGACGTGCCGTTCGCCGACCGCATCCCGACCGCAGCCGCCACTGGCGACCGCTACCTCGACTTCGTCGAGCGCGCCGTGTCGGTCAACCGCGACTTCACGAACCGCGTCATCGAGTCGCTCCCGACCACCAAGGAGCCTGTTGCCAAGACGGTCAAGACCGCCAAGACGACAGCGAAGAAGACCGCGACCACCGCCAAGAAGGCCGCCCGCAAGACCACGGCTCGCAAGTCGAGCAAGTGACCGCTGTCGCTCCGGCGACACCCACTGCGTTGACGAGCCCGGCCCGTGTGGCCGGGCTCGTCCGCGTCCCGACCACTACCGTGAGGACACGATGAGCCGCACCAACTCCTTCGGAGATTTCATCAAGAGCCAACGCAAGCTCGCCGAGCTGTCCCAGCGTGAACTTGCGAAACTGGCGGATCTCTCCGACGCCTACCTGAGCCAACTCGAGCGCGGGCTTCACGAGCCGTCTGTGCGCGTGCTGCACGGACTCTCCGACGCACTCAACGTCCCGACCGACAAGCTGTTGCGATTCCTCGGCGAGCAACCCGACGAATCGTCCGAGACGGTCGTCACCACCGAATCCGCGATCACACTCGACGATGCCCTGACCGACGTGCAGAAGCAGTCACTGCTCGACATCTACCGCGGTTTCGTCGCCGCGAACGACCTGTAAACGCCTTACGCGTGTTGCAGCTCGTTGGCAGCGGCGCGCTTTTCCGCGTACCGCTTGGCCACGCGTTCACTCGTTGCCATCCGCTTCATCAAGCGCTCCTGCGCGGCGGCGCCATCGCCTGACAAGCCGCTGATCTTGTCGGCCTCCCACTGACGCAGCACGACCGGCGCGAGGATCTGCTCGTGATGAATCTGTAGGTCGTAGATCCCTGCCTTCGCGATCCGCTTCGAGTGGAAGTCGAAATTCGGAATCCCGGTGCCCGGCATGGCAAAGCTCTTCACCTGACGCTCCATCGACACCATCATTCGGTTCGGGTCGGCCTGGATCGCCGCTGCCGCGAGGTCGCGGTAGAAGAGTTGATGCAGATTCTCGTCGGCACACACACGCTTCATCACGTCGTAGCCGACCGGGTCACCGATCTGGAGGCCGGTGTTGCGATGCGAGATTCGGGTGGCGAGTTCTTGCAAGGCCAGGTAGATGAACCCGTCCGCGAGCGATTCAGGGTTTGGTGTTTCGCCGAGCGACACCTGCGCCATGCGGCCACGCTCGAGCTCGACGAGATCGATCGCCTGCGTCGCTGCCAGGTAGCCGTAGATCACCATCGAGTGGCGACCCTCTTCCGCGGTCCACCGACGCACCCACGTGCCCCAGGCTCCGTCAGCGCCGAACAGACTCTCGACGGTGCGGAAGTAGTACGGCAGGTTGTCTTCGGTGAGCAGGTTGACGTACAGCGCACTGCGAACTTCGGGCGTCAGCGCATGACCCGCAAGGTCGGCGTCGCCTTCAGACCACTGATGACCGGCCTCGAAGTCACGTCCACGGCCGTGCGGCACGTGCTCATGGGGGAACCACTCCTTCGATGTTTCCAAGTGCCGCTCAAGCAGGCGCTCGATCACCGGGGTCAGCTCGCACAGAATCTCCGCGTCGTTCACGAATCCCAGCCTACCTACCGGACGGTAGGCTGTCGAGGCGGAGGGTCAAGATGTCGCTCGGACCGACAGGATCCCGCTCAGCGACAGGGACACTTGCCGGTCAGCGTCGCGTTTCGAGCGCTTCGGATGGCACGACGAATGACTTGTTGTGCAGCTCGTTCTCGAGTTCCATCAGGTGCACGTGGCGGCCGACGGGCAGGCCGTCATCGTTCACGTCAGCCCCGGTGCCGATCAGCACCTGCAGGTCGAACACTTCCTGGAGGAGCCCGTCGAATCGCACGAATCCCACGATCTGAGCCGTGTCGAGGTCGACCACCCAGACGCCCGAGTGCCGCGGTTCGTTCGTCTGCGTCAGCGGGATGCCTGAAAACACCGATTCACGAACTTGTGACAGCCCCACCAGGGCGTATCGGCCGACGAACGCAAGCCCTCGGGTGAAGCCGGGCAACTTCACGATCGTCTCGCACTCCCCCGAGTCGAGATCGATCCGACTCAGCGTGCCCTTGCCCGACTCGAGCACGTACAGCCGATCGCCGTACCAGCGTGGCGAGTGCGGCATGCACAACCCGCTCGCAACCACCTCGTTCGCATCGACATCCATCACGAGTCCGCCGAATGCCTTGGTGTCGCGCCAGCCCTGCGGCTGATCGGACTCGCTGAACATCGACACGTAGCGAGGTGCACCGTCGCGCATCGCCAGACCATTGAGATGACAACGGTCATCGGCATTCAGCGCAGTGACGAACGGCGGCATCCAGCGGGGCACGAAGCTGTGATCTGCATCGATCGTGCTCAGACACGAAAAGCGCGTGTTGACGAGCCACAGCTCGCCGGCCGCGTCGTACGCCATCTCGTGAATGGAGATGTCGCCGGTGACGTGGCGCGAACGAAGCACATAGCTCGAGCCGTAGGTGCCTGGCGGTTTGATCTTGCTGGCCACCGCAGGCTGATCGCGATACGTCCATATTTCGTCTCTCGTGCCGATCGACAACGCTCCGGCCTGCCCGCCCGACACGCCCGGCTTCCACGCGATTCCCATCGGCCGCGGGAACGGCGTGAAGTGAGTGTTCAACCCGCCATCCATCTCCCGCAGCGTCACCATCTTGCCGCTCTGGTACGTCGACATCATGATGCTCAA
>CALICC010000171.1 GCA_938049325.1 uncultured Ilumatobacter sp.
TCGACACGACCTTCGACGGGTCGACGTCGATCACGCCGACCTCGGAGGCCATCACGACAAGGTCGTCGTCGGTGACCCAGTAGCGGCTCGGACGCAGACCATTGCGATCGAGCACGGCTCCGATCACCTTGCCGTCGGTGAAGGTCACGCTCGCCGGACCGTCCCACGGTTCCATCATCGCGGCGTGGAATCGGAAGAAGTCGCGGAGTTCGGTCGACATCGTGGCGTCGTTCTCCCACGCCGACGGGATCATCATCATCACTGCGTGGTGCAGTGGGTAGCCACCGAGGTGCAAGAGCTCCAGCACTTCGTCGAAGCGTGCGGTGTCGGAGGATCCGGGCGTACAAATCGGGAACGCGCGCTCGAGACCCGGCAGTAGATCGCTCGAGAGCATTGCCTCGCGAGCCCGCATCCAGTTCTGGTTGCCCTGAACCGTGTTGATCTCACCGTTGTGCGCCACGAAGCGGTACGGGTGCGCCAGCGGCCACGACGGGAAGGTGTTCGTCGAGAACCGCGAGTGGACGAGCAGCAGCGCCGACTCGATCAGCGGATCGGTCAGATCGAGAAAGAATTCGCTCAGCTGCGGCGTCGTGAGCATGCCCTTGTAGACGATCGTGCGCGATGACAGCGATGCGAAGTACGTGTCGAGGTCGTCGACCAACTCGCGCCGTGACACCTTGCGGGCGACGAACGCCTTACGGTCGAGATCGATGCCGCTGGCCCCGGCGGGATCGGAGACGAACAACTGGCGGAACTCGGGCATTGCGGCACGCGACGTCTTGCCGAGGCAATCCGGGTTGATCGGCAGGTCACGCCAGCCGAGGACGTTCAGACCTGCATCAGCGACGCAGCCCTCGATCGCAGCCGTTGCCTTCTCACGAGCAACCTGGTCGGCGGGCAGAAACGCGATGCCGGTGGCGTACGAGCCGGCGGCGGGCAGGTCGAAGTCGACGACCGCGCGGTACAGCGCGTCCGGAACCTGCAACAAGATGCCGGCACCGTCGCCGGTGTCGGGTTCAGCTCCGGTCGCTCCACGGTGTTCGAGGTTGGTCAACGCCCGCAGGCCTGTCACGACGAGATCGTTGGATGCCACACCTTTGAGATGCGCGACGAACGAGACACCACACGAATCGTGCTCGTTTCGGGGGTCGTACAGCCCAACCGGTCCGGGGGCTTGCAGCTGTTGCTGAACGTCGTACGTCATCTCACATCCTCACATCTGCCCCGGGGCGCGTCCTTGGGGGTTCATCTCTTCGGTGCCACGTCAGCGCTGACGCTCGGCGATACCTCGACGTTGAGGCGGCTCGAGACGGACCTCGAGCGGGAGAGACGATTCTAGGGCAGGACTCGCACAATGGTCACTCGTTCGCTCGTGATTCAGGCCGTTTCCCGCCAAACACGCACTCAATTCGTGCCGATCGTAGGAAAACCACCAAGAATCGGCCCCAGATCGCTACGAAGCGAGGCGCGACTTCACGAGGTCGGCGACCACACGACCGTCGGCGCGCCCAGCCACTTCGGCATTGACCGCCTTCATCGCTGCGCCCATGTCGGCCATCGACGAGAAGCCGTTGGCCTCGAAGACAGTCGACACGATGGTGTCGAGCTCGTCGCTCGACAGCGCTGCGGGCAAATACTGCTCGAGCACTTCCATCTCAGCTCGTTCGTCAGCAGCGCGATCGTCGGCTCCGCCTTGCTCAAACGCCTCCGCAGCGTCCACGCGGCGCTTCACCTGCGCTTTGAGCACGGCCAACACGCCGGCGTCATCGAGTGTGACCGCTTCTTTGCCCGAAACTTCCTGTTCCTGGATCGCCGCGATCGCCGAGCGCAGCGTGCGCAGGCGGAGCGTGTCACGGGCCTTGGTGGCGTCGGTCAGGTCGGAGCGGATCTGAGCGAGGAGCGAAGACGTCATCTCACCAGTGTGCCCGCGCTCCGCCAGCGACCCGCGCACCCTTTTCCTCGGCGG
This sequence comes from uncultured Ilumatobacter sp., assembly GCA_938049325.1. GTDB lineage: Bacteria > Actinomycetota > Acidimicrobiia > Acidimicrobiales > Ilumatobacteraceae > Ilumatobacter_A. The sequence continues at coordinate 1,967 of CALICC010000171.1, forward strand.
CGCTCGCCGTTCACTCTGCCGGGTCCAATCGCGTACGGTTCCCTGCGATGCACGCTGCATGGCATGAACGCACCGGCGACCCCGATGTGCTGCGATTCGGAGAGTTGGCCGACCCCGACGCCCCCGGGCCCGACCAGGTCACGATCCGGATGGCTGCCACCTCGCTCGATCGAGTGGACCTGTACTGGCGGGAAGGATCACACGGCATGAAGCTGCGCTGGCCACAACACGTGGGCGGCCGCGACCTCGCCGGCACGATTTCGGCCGTGGGCGCCGACGTCGATCACGTCGCCGTCGGCGATCGAGTCGTCGCGTCCGCTGAGCGGACCCACGCCGAGTTGGTGATCGCACCGGCAGCGCTCACCCTGCCCCTCCCCGACCACGTCCCGTTCGAGGCGGCCGGCGTCGCACCGACCGCAGGGCGTTCGGCCTGGGCGGCACTCGTCGACCGCGCCCGAATCGAATCGGGCGAGACGGTCCTGATCGTCGCCGCCGGAAGCGGCGTCGGCAGCTTCGGCCAACAGATTGCCCAAGCGCACGGCTGCCGGGTCATCGCAACCGCCGGAACCGAGTCCAAGCGTTCCCGGGCGCTCCAACTGGGCGCGTCGGCGGCGGTCGACCACTATCGCGACGACCTCGCCGACCAGATTCTCGAAGCCACCGACGGCGCAGGCGTCGACGTCGTTCTCGACCACGCCGGTGGCCCCGTGTTCGAAACGGCCATCAGAGTCCTTGCGCCACGGGGCAGATTCGTCACGTGTGGCGTCACCGCAGGACACAAGAGTTCGATCCACCTCGGCAGCCTGTTCGTCAAGGGCCTGACGCTGATGGGAGTCGGACGTCCGACCGACTCCGAGATCAGAACTCACCTCGATGGACTCTTCGATCGGATCGGCGCAGGCGACGTGACACCCCAGATCCACGAGACCTTCCCACTGGCGAACATCGCACAAGCCCATCGTGCCCTCGCCGGTCGTGACTGCTTCGGCAAAGTCGCACTGGTGCCATGACAGCCTTCGACGACACCACCGCCACATTCGACGTGCCCGTCGAGTCGGCACACGTGCTGCAGTTCGCACGAGCCTGCGGCTATGACGACGAAGTCAACCGACCGGTCGCAACTCCCACGTTCCTCGTGGCTGCCGACACGTTCGACCCCGACTTCGACCGACGCCCACGGTCCGACCGACCCTGGTTCGGGCCCGACGACGGGCGCGAGCAGAAGGGCGCGAGCGGATTCCACGCTCGCACGGAGTTCGAGTTCGTGCGCCCGATCCAGGTCGGCGAGCGACTGCGAGCGACCAAACGACTCGGCGACGTCTACACCCGCGAAGGGTCACGAGGCGGCACGCTCACCTTCACGCCGACCATCACCGAGTTCTTCGACGACGACAACGCACTCGTCGCCACCATGATCTGGACCAACGTGTCGACCTCGATCGAGGTGACGCGATGATCCTCAACCCATCGGCCGTTGCGGTCGGCGAGCGACACACCATGGAGGTCAGCGATGGACTTCATCGGGCGCAGATCGCGCAGTACGCGGGGGCGTCTGGCGATTTCCACCCGTTTCACGTCGACGAGCCGCATGCGCAAGAACACGGGTTTGACGGCGTCTTCGCACACGGCATGCACACGATGGGCATGACCGGCCGCCTCGTATCGGCGCTGGCAGGCGATGCAGCAGTCCGCAACTTCACCGCCGAAATGCGGCGCCAGGTGTGGCCCGGCGACACGTTGACAGCGACCGCCGAGGTCGTCGCGATCGAGCATGGCGAGGCGTCGACGTCGATCACCGTCGAGCTGACGACAACGAACCAGAGCGACCATGTCGTTCTCACGGGCACGGCCCGTCTTGCGATTTGCGGCGAGCACACAGCGTGACGGATTTTCGCGCCCCCACGTCCGTCTCGCCTGCGGCCATGCAAGAAGCGGCCATGTCCCGGACCGGACTCACCAACTTTGGCGACAGTTCGTTTCGCGACGGCCTCGAGATCGTCTGCGCCGGCCTGGAGAGCGAGCGCGTCAGGTTCGGCGGTCGAGACCGGCTGGCGAACGAGATCGTCAGTCACCTCGCGAACCGGCTCCGGGTCGTCGACTGGCACGCCCGTCATCCTGCGGCACGGCAACGTTCGATCAAGGCGCCGATTGTCATCCTGGGGCTGCCGCGAACTGGAACCACCGCCGTCAGCTACCTCCTCGACCGCGATCCGCAATGGCGCAGCCTGCTCAACTGGGAAGCCACGCAATCGGTACCGCCGCCCACCGATGCGACGCTGCGCAGCGACCCGCGGTGCACCGAGCTCCTCGAGTTTCAGCAGGCGCTCGTCGGGACGATCGATCCGCCTCCACCGCATTGGGAGTGGGCCGACGGACCCACCGAGTGCACCTTTCTCCTCGCCCAGGACTTCAAGACCGTGATGTGGGAGAGCCGGGTTCCCAATCCCGACTACCGCGACTACATCACGACATGTGACATGACGTCGGCGTACGACTACCACCGCGCCGCACTTCAAGTCCTCGGTTCGGAAACAACCGGCGATTGGGTGCTGAAGATGCCCGCACACGCATACTTCATCGAGCCACTGCTCGCTGCATACCCCGATGCCCGCATCATCTGGACCCATCGCGATCCGTCCGCCGCAACCGCGTCATTCTTGAACCTGATCGCGTTCTCCCATCACATGACGCTGGGTACTCCCGACATCGAGTGGATCGCAAACACGTACCCCGACCGTCTCGTCGAGCAGGTCATGCGCCCGATGCGCGCGCTGGCGGGACGTGACGTCTTCCATCTGCACTATTCGCAATACCTCGGTGACCCCCTCGCCGAAATGACCCGCCTGTACAAGTGGCTCGGCCTCGATTTGACCGACGACGTGGAGACGTCGATGCGGAGCTGGCTCCACGCTGATCCGCTCGAAGTCAGTCGGCGCGGCAACGCAACACTCGCCGACTTCGGCATCGACCGCAACGAACTCCTCGACCGCTTCAGCCTCTATACCTCGACCTACGACGTGGAGATCGCGCCATGAGCACACGACCACACAACCCGTTTCTTGCCGACAGCGGGTACGCGATCGCGCACGGACGATGCGATCAACAGGACGACGCTGCGCAGCGCGGCCCGGAGGGCCCGACGGCCCACTTGACGCCCGACGACATTCAGTACAGCTCCCTCGGGCCGTGTCACTTCGGCGGGCTGATCTCGTCGCCCGACGCGACAGGACGACGAACGATTTGGAGCAACGGCCGCCACACGATCGCCAAGCTCGATTACGACACGCTCGAGGTGTTGGCCGAGCTCTCGGTCAGCGACGAATCAGTGCTGACCGACACCGAGATCGGCGAGGCTGTTGCCGGGCTCGACGAGCAGCACGGCGACGCCGCGATCGGGCACGCCATGGGCCTGGCACTGCGGTTCATGACGGGCCTCGACGGCGTCTATTCGCTGCTCGATTGCGACAACACGCTCTTTCTCGGCCGCTCGGATGGTGCGATCGCCTACTGCGACGCCGACCCGACCGACCCGATGTCACCAATCATCGAGCGCGATCGATGGGTGAAGCCCGACCACATCGAGGGCAACTTCGTCGGCATCAACATCACCTTCGACGGTCGCCTGGTGATGACCACCGACCTCGGCTGGGTCGTGTGCCTGTCCCGCGACTTCGCCGAGTTCGACGCCGTCCAACTTCGCGGCGCCGACGCAGCGCCGAGCCACAACGCAAAGATGGAGGCCGAGCGCGGCCACACCGCATACGGCTGGGTGCGCACGAGCGTGTGCGTCGACGACGCGAACGGGATCTACGTCAGCTCACTCGATCACACGCACAAGGTGGTGTGGACCGGCGAACGACTCTCGAACGACGAGGCAGACGGCGCATGGTCAGCCGAATACCGAAACGGGACCGGCACCGGCTCGGGCACCACACCGTGCCTCATGGGCTTCGACGACGACGATCGATTCGTCGTGATCGGTGACGGTGACGACGTCGTCAACATCACGCTGTTCTGGCGCGACGAGATTCCGTCAGACTGGGAGCAACTTCCCGACGCACCATCGCGCCGCATCGCCGGACTCGGTCCAGCACACATGGGCGACCCCTCGCGCGCATCGATTCAAACAGAGCAGTCGATCACCGTGTCGGGGTACGGCGCCATGACGGTGAACAACGAGCCTGCATCGACGCCCGAGAACTTCCCCGAGCGCGGCGTTCGGCTCCTCGCGTTCTTCTTGGGCCACCACGCCGAATACACCCCACACGGGCTGCACAAGTACGAGTGGGATCCCGATCGCCGCGAGTTCCGCGAAGCCTGGGTGAACACCGACGTCGCATCACCCAACTCGGTCCCGTTCGTCAGCGCCGGATCAGACCTCGTCTACACGTGCGGCACCCGCGATGGCCTCTGGACGGTGGAAGCCGTGAACTGGTCGACCGGCGCCAGCTCACATCATTACGTCGTGGGCAATTCGCGGTTCAACACACTCTGCGCGGGCATCTCACTCGACGAGCAAGGTCGGCTGCTGTTCGGGAACATCTTCGGCAAGACCCGGCTGCTCGTTCCAGCCGGGCCTCGCACCGCCTGACGAACGCGTCAGGGCGTTCCGTCGAGCACGTCGGAGATCGACACCAATCCGCCACCTTCGCCCTCGGCGGCGTCGAAGCGAGTCAACTGGAACGAGTCACCGGCATCGGGCTTGTCGGGTCCGAGCGATGCGAACGGGATGCCGGGGAGCGAGAAGTCGCCCGCTCCGTCCATCGCAGCCTGCCAGGACTCTTGCGTCGGATTGCGGCCGGCCGCCGTTGCCAGCAACTCGAACAGCGCGATGTTTCGGCAGTAGGGGTGGATCGACTTGAACCACTGCTCGTCGCCATCGACGTGTTGATCGGGATCTTTGAGTTCGACGTCGGGCTGCGCCGCCCTGAACAGCTCGATACATCCCGCCATCGAGTCGTCTTCCCATTGCTGCTGGTCGGTTAACGCCGTGATCGTGATCGCACCGTCAGCGTCTTCGGGGAACGTCTCCGCACCGAGATTCTCGAGGCCGCTCGCTTCGAGCGCCCAGACC
>CALICC010000172.1 GCA_938049325.1 uncultured Ilumatobacter sp.
GGAACCCGGATGCGTTCGAGTCGCTCCGACGCAACACGGATCTCCGCCTCGACGAACTCGATGCCTGGGACGCTGCGGCCGACGCCATGTTCATCCCGTACGACGAAGCACGCGAGATCCACCCGCAAGACACCGCGTTCCTCGATCTCGAACCGTGGGACTGGGAAGGTGTGTCTGCCGACAAGTACCCGCTGCTCCTGAACTTCCATCCGCTGGTGATCTACCGGCATCAGGTGTTGAAGCAGGCCGACGTGGTGCTCGCGATGTACCTGCGGTCGCAGCACTTCTCCGACGAACAGAAGCGGCGCAACTTCGATTTCTACGACCCGATCACCACAGGCGACTCGTCACTCTCGGCGTGTGTGCAGGGCATCGTGGCCGCGCAGGTCGGCCGCGACGATCTCGCTCTCGACTACCACCGCCGGTCGCTGTATCTCGACATCTGCGACGTGCACGGCAACACCGCAGACGGGGTGCACATCGCCAACTGCGGCGGCGTGTGGGCCGGCATCGTGCACGGCTTCGCCGGCATGGTCGAAACCGGCAAGTTGTTGCGGTTCGCGCCACGGCTCCCGGCTACCTGGTCGAAGGTCGTGTTCCACATCCAACGCCACGGCTCGAAACTGCGGGTGGAACTCGACCCCACCGGATGCAACCTGAGCATCGTCGAGGGTGTGAGCGTGCCGATCGGTGTCGGCGACGGCGAGGTGCTCGTCACTCCGGACGCTCCGTTGCACATTCCGACCGTCTGAGCCGTCGACCCGGCGGCATCAAGATTTTCGCCAGTGGTCGGGCCGCCGATAGCTTCGTGCACCATGAGCGATCTCGGATTTGACGGCAAGGTAGCGATCATCACCGGTGCGGGTGGTGGTCTCGGCAGGCAACACGCATTGATGATGGCCGCACGCGGCGCCCTCATCGTCGTGAACGATCTGGGCGGCTCGGTCGACGGCTCCGGCAGCGACAAGGGTGCAGCTCAGCTCGTGGTCGACGAGATCGTCGCCGCCGGTGGCGAAGCCGTGGCCAACACCGACTCGGTTGCCAGCCCCGAAGGCGGCGAGAACATCGTCAAGACCGCCGTCGACACGTTCGGCAAGGTCGACATCGTCATCAACAACGCCGGCATCCTGCGCGACAAGTCGTTCCACAACATGACCCCCGACCTGGTCGACCCGGTCATCGACGTCCACCTGCGCGGTGCGTTCAACGTCACCGGCCCAGCGTGGAAGATCATGCGCGAGCAGGGCTACGGGCGCGTCGTGTCCACATCATCGGCCGCCGGCATCTTCGGCAACTTCGGTCAGGCCAACTACGGCGCCGCGAAGATGGGCCTCGTCGGGTTCACCAACGTGCTCGCCGTCGAGGGAGCGAAGTTCAACATCAAGGCCAACGCCATCGCTCCGCTCGCATTCACGCGCATGACCGAAGACCTCCTCGGACCGCTCGGCGAGAAGCTGCAGCCCGAGCTCGTGTCGCCGCTGGTCACCTACCTCTCACACGAGTCGTGCGAGTCGACCGGCCGCACCTACTCCGTCGGTGGCGGCCGCGTGGCCGAAGTGTTCATCGGTGAGTGTCAGGGCTACACGTCCGGCGACCTCACGCCCGAGAGCCTGCGCGACAACTGGGACACGGTCACCGACCGCGACGGCTACGAAGTGCCGGCGGCGATCGCCGACGAGACCGCAATGTTCCTCAAAGCGCTCAGCTGACCAACATCGACGAGCTGAAGTGTGAACTCGATGTGTGAGTTCTCAGCGCCGATTCCGGCGCTGAGAGCTCACACGTCGTCGTTTTCGGCCAATGCCTTCGCTACGACGAGCCAGACGTCGGGATCGATGCCCAGGCCGACGTGTGTCGAGCCGACCTCCACCGTCGTCACGTCGAGCGAGTACCGATCGATGCAGGCGCGCCAATCGACGACCGTGTCGTTGCGCGTGAAGATCGCAGTGATCGGCACCCGGACCGGATCGGTCGTGTCGAGCTCGATCTGCAGTTCGCGGATCCGTTCCACCTCGGCCGGGTCGTAGGTTCCGACGCCCGCGGTGTGGGTGGGACCACCAACAACCGGCGAGCCGTAGATGACGACCCGGTGCACCGACTCGGGCGCCTCGCGAGCAACCTCGCGGGCGATCACGCCACCGAGGCTCCAGCCGAGCAGGTTGACCGCTCGACCGGTCTTTTCGGCGAGCTCGCGCACCGCGATCACCATGTCGTCGCGTCGCGCTTCAACATCGCCCTGATTGACGCCAAGACCCCAACCTCGCGCATCGTGACCGACCGACCGGAGGTACGCGCGCAACGGCGCCGTCGTGACGTCAGGGGCTTTCCAACCCGGAAAGGCGATCGCCGCTCGCCCGTCGCCTCGTGGCGCACGAAGCAGCTGCGGCGCTTTCGCCGCAAGACGCCAAGGCTGCAGTGCTGTGCCGAACTCACCGACCAGCCCAGCGCGCGTGGGCGACCCGTCGGGCGGCGCGATGCCGGTGAGTTGTTCGGGAGTCAGGACGGTGGGCATGAAGTTCTCGTTCTGCGGCCAACGCACTGCGTGTTGACGCATGTTAACTTTACCACGCATCGGTATCGGGCCCACCACGGTGCTCCCACGAAGATCTCACCGACCGTCTCGTTCACTCCACCGCCGCCGCGACTGCCGAGGCCGTCACCGCGGTGATCAGCGCAGCCGCAACCGCGACCGTCACACCCGGGCGCGTTCCCCAGTCGCGAACTTCAGCCGAGGTCGCGACCACGAACGTGAGCACCACTCGAGCAATCGACAGCACCGCAACGAGGCTGAACAAGCCTCTTCGCTGTGTGGACAGAGCCAGGAACGCGACCACCACGGAGATCGCGAGGATCAGAATCGAGCCCAGCTGCAAGAGCCCGGTACCGAAATTTGCTGTGGCCAGGTCCCAACCGGACACACCCTCGCCCTCGCGCTGGTTCCCCTTCCACGTGAGGCCGATCGAGACGAACTGGATGACGTGCGCCGAGACCAATGCCAGCGCACCGAGCACCCAAGTCTCCATCGACCGGCGCTGATCGTGCAACGTCGAGCGCATCGCTCGCCAAGTCACCGGCTTCTCGTCAGCACTGATCTTCGTCACCCTGATCCTCCTGGTTCGACGCCCGAGCCGACGACGTCCGACGGTTCCGAGCAGAATACGTTCGTGAGCGGCGACAGCGACCTTCATGAGTTCCAGGCCGAGGTCCGCCACTGGCTGACATCACACCACACCTCGGCGCCTCGCGACTATGGGGCGATCTGCCCTCCCGACCTCATCGATCAGGGCGTCGAGTGGCAACGAAAGATTCGCGACGCCGGATTCGCCGGCATCCACTGGCCGACGGAGTGGGGAGGCCGCGGGCTGTCGGTCGAACACAACGGCATCTGGCTGCTCGAATGCGCACGGGCCGGCGTGCCGCCGGTTCTCAACATGGTGGGTCTCGTCCTGACCGGCGGCGCGGTCCTTCGCTACGGCACGCCCGAGCAGCAGGCCCAGCACCTGCGCGCAACCCTCGACGCGGACCACGTCTGGTGCCAGCTCTTCTCCGAACCAGGCGCCGGCAGCGACCTCGGCTCACTCGCCACCCGAGCCGAACTCGATGGTGACCGATTCATCGTCAACGGACAGAAGGTGTGGTGCTCCGGCGGTCGATACAGCAACTGGGGCATCCTGATGGCGCGCACGCGTCCGATCGGTGGCGACGACGGCGCCAAGAAGCACGATGGCATCTCGTTCTTCCTCTGCCCGATGGATCTGCCCGGTATCGAGATCCGTCCGCTCAAGCAGATGACCGGTGAGGCAGAGTTCGACGAAGTCTTCTTCACCGACGTGGAACTTCCGGCCGAGCATCTGCTCGGCCCACTCCACGGCGGGTGGGGTGTCGGCATGGCAGTGCTCACCAGCGAACGCGGCCACATCGGCACGGCGGTGATCTCACTCGAACGGCGCCTCGACCAGATGATGCGACTGTCGGCGGGTACCGACCTCACCCCGACCGAACGTCAGCAACTGATGCAACTCGTCGCAACGGGAAACGCCTACAAGGCAATGGCCCAGCGTCAGGGCCCTGTTGCATCCACGGCTGCGTCACTGATGAAGCTCGGGATCACCCAGATGACCTTCGATGCCGCCATGCTCCGCGGCGACCTCGGTGGAGCGATGGGTCAACTCGACGGGGCCGGCGCGTCTGGCATGCTGGCTGCACCCGGTGGCCGCATCGCCGGTGGAACCAGCCAAGTGCAGCGCAACATCATCGGTGAGCGCCTCCTCGGCCTGCCACGCGAACCGCGGCCGACCTGAACCCGAGTATCACCACAGGAGCACCAGCCACATGTCTGACACCGAATTCGGCGAGTACGACGAACAACCGGGACCCTCTGGCCGCAACGGCCCGTCGCTGTATCTCATCTTGTTCTTGATCGTCGCGGTGATCACGGCGATCTTCATCCTGCAGAACGGCGAACCCGTCGCGACCGAGTTCCTCTGGTTCGATCGGACGCCGCGCCTTTGGGTGGCGATCGTCGGATCGATCGGCCTCGGCGTCGTGCTCGACCGTCTGATTCTCGGGTGGTGGCGGCGCGCCAGGAAGAAAGACGACTGACGTCGCACCACACCGAGTTGCCGACTCGATTGGTCGGTTCGGACGACGACCGGCGATGATGGCGGCGTGCGCGTCATGTCGTCCGATCACGTCAGCGTTGCGATCCACGAGCTGGGCGGCGTCGGCAGACCGCTACTAATTTCGCACGCAACCGGATTCCACGGCTACTGCTACCTCCCCCTCGCCGATCATCTCTCCGATCGGTTCACGACGTCGGCACTCGACTACCGCGGCCACGGCGACACCCCTCGCCCCGACGACTGGACCGTCGACTGGGAGCGATACGGCGACGACGCCGTGGTTGCGGCCCGAGCGGTTGCCCCCGACGACGGTCTGATCGGATTCGGTCATTCGATGGGCGGCGCCGGTCTCTTGATGGCCGCTCATCGTCACCCGCACCTGTTCGACGTGATCGTGGCGTTCGAACCAATCGTCTTCCCGCCCGAGTTCCGGGAGCCGGGCAGCGGCCCCAGCGCCATGGTCGAGGGCGCGCGCCGGCGGCGCGAGTCGTTCGAATCCTTCGAGGCCGCGATCGCGAACTACGGATCGAAGCCCCCGATGCAGCAGTTCGATCCCGATGTGCTCCGACTGTATGTCGGGCATGGATTCCGGCCGGCGCCCGAAGGGGTCCGCCTGAAGTGTGCACCCGAGCACGAAGCTCGTACGTTCGAAACCGGCTCGCTCCACACCACATGGGACATCCTCCCGGAGATCCACACGCGGGTGATCGTCGTTGCCGGCGGTGACACGCAGGGTCCAGCGCAGATCGCCCCGAGGGTCGCCGAGCGACTCCCGAACGCGTTGCTGATCGAGCAGCCCGACTCGAATCACTTCGCCCCGTTCGTCGATCCGGCCGGCACCGCCGACCTCATCGCCGACATGGCCCGCTAGCCACACCCCTTCTCTGGGCGTTTGACGACCTCGGCGGTAGCGAAACGCCCACAGAACAGGACCGAGTGACTCCTCGCCACCACCCCAAACCCGCTTCTCTGGGCGTTTGACGACCTCGGCGGTAGCAGAACGCACAGAGAAAGGGGTCGAGGCGTGGGTGGTCGTGCAAGATGCGGCACTGACTGACACACCCGCTCTCTACAGTGGGGACCATGAGCGACACCGCCGTCGAGCCTCCAGCTGACCCCCAGGTAGCGGCAGACCATACGCCCGAGCCCGTCTGGCCGATTCCCTCGTCGCTGTCACCGTCACGTGTTTCGTCGTTCACGTCGTGTCCGATGCAGTTTCGCTTCTCGTCGGTACAGCGGCTCCCCGAACCTCCTGGAGTCGCAACGACACGCGGCAGCATCGTCCACCGTGCGCTCGAGTTGCTCTTCGAGTTGCCGAACCCCGAGCGAACTCGCGACGCGCTGCAGCGCATGCTGGCGACGGCGCTCGACGAGTATTCGACGCACCCCGACTATGTCGGTCTCCGGCTCACCGCCGACGACAAGATCAAGTTCAGCGAGGACTGCGATCAGCTGATCGAGCGCTACTTCGACATGGAAGATCCGACGCAGATCCGCGACATCGGTCTCGAGATCCGCATGGCCGCCGATGTCGGCTCACTCCAACTTCGCGGCATCATCGACCGACTCGAACTCGACGACGATGGCGAGCTCGTGGTCACCGACTACAAGACTGGCCGCGCGCCGTCGGGCCGCTACGAACAGAAGAGCCTCGCTGGTGTGCACTTCTACTCGTTCCTGTGTGAGGCGGTACTCGGCAAGCGGCCGAGCAAGATCCGCTTGATGTACCTGTCAAACGGGGAAACAATCGAGACTGTGCCGTCGCAGCAGTCGGTGCGGTTCATCAACACGCGCACCAATGCGGTGTGGAAAGCAGTGGAGCGAGCCTGCATCACCGGCGACTTCCGCCCCAACCAGAGCAAACTCTGCGACTGGTGCAGCTTCAAGGACTGGTGTCCGGCGTTCGACGGCAACCCTGATCTGGCCGCGACCGAAGCGGTCGAGCGCCACAACGCCCTCATCGCTGTCGAAGCCACTTCGTCGTGACCGATTCCGACGCCGTACCCGGTCAACATCAACTCGGACCCGCCGTCGAGAAGTTCGACGACACGGTCGACGCAGTCCTCGAACGCGTGCGCGGCAACCCCATTGCCGACCGCGTCTTCACTACCGCCAGCCACGTCGGCGACTTCAGCCTGATCTGGCACGTGATCAGCCTCGTTCGCGGTCGAGCCAAACGATCACCTCGCCAAGTGGTCGTGTTCGCCGTGATGCTCGGCCTCGAGAGCCTGATCGTCAACCAGGGCGTCAAACGCCTGTTTCGACGAACCCGCCCAACCCCGGCGGGCGACAGCCGCCTCCCGGTTCGCCAGCCGAGCACGTCGTCGTTTCCGTCCGGCCATGCCAGTTCAGCGACCTTCGCCGCCTCCACCCTCTCACGGTGGGACGGCCAGCCACTCGGCACCCTCTGGTACCTCATCGCCTCAATCGTGGGCACCAGCAGGGCCTACGTCCGAATCCATCATGCGTCCGACGTCGTGGCCGGAGTCGTCACCGGCCGCATCCTGGCGATCATCGCTCGCCGCGCAATGCGACGGTTCGGCCTCGACCGCCTACGGTAAGGCTCGATGACCGGGATCGTGTACGACCGCAAGATGTCCGACGCCGAGGGGCTGATGTGGCGCTTGGAGAAGGACCCTCACCTCTCCTCCACGTTCGCCAACGTGAGCATTCTCGATCAGGCACCCGACTTCGATGCCTTCCGCAAACGGATGGAACGAGCATCGCTCGTCATGCCGCGGCTCCGACAAGTCGTACGCACCACTCCTGGCAACTTCGCTCCGCCGGTGTGGGTCGAAGACAGCGACTTCGACATCGATCGCCACGTCCGTCGCGTCGCACTCCCGAAGCCCGCCAACGAACGCACCTTGCTCGACCTCGCGGCGCTCATCACCGCCGACCCGTTCGATCGCGTCCGGCCGCTGTGGCAGTTCACCGTCGTCGACGGATTGAAGGGTGGGCGCGCCGCCATGATCCAGAAGATGCACCACACGATTGCCGACGGCGAATCCGGTGTTCGCCTGTCACTCGAGTACCTCGACTTCGACCGCGATGCTCCCCCGCCGCCGCCGCCGGATCCCGACACGGTTGCACAGGCCGAAGAAGACCTGTCTGACGACGCAACAGAGTTCGTACGCAGCGTGCTCGCCGGATCGTTCCGTCTCCCACTCGGCATCGCCCGCCAGGTCAAAGACCTCCTTGCCGATCCAACGCAGATTCCCGACGCCACCTCGGCAGCTGCCGACTCGCTTCGGTCCATCGTCGGCCAACTCGGCGACACCGACGAAGCCCGGAGCCCGCTCTTCACCGAACGGTCGGTCAAGCGACACATCGAAACGAGCACCGCTCCGTTCGGCCCGACCAAAGCTGCAGCCAAAGCGCTCGGGGGAACGCTGAACACCGCCTTCATGACCATCGCGACCGAAGCGGTCAGCCGCTATCACGTGGAGCTCGGCGAGCCCGTCGACGAACTTCGAGCATCGATGGCGATCAGCACTCGCACCAGCGAATCAGGAGCCAACGCGTTCTCCCTGGTCCGGCTCCTCGTGCCCACCGGAGATCTCCCGATCGACGAACGATTCCGGGCAATCCACGCTGCCACCGACGATGCGATCGAGGCTGCGTCTGGAGCATCGCTCGACAGCATGGCGGCCCTCGCGTCGGCTTTGCCGACGTCGGTCATCACCAGACTGGCACGCCAGCAATCACAAACGGTTGACTTTGCCACCTCGAATGTCAGAGGTTCGGCGGCTCCACTCTTCGTCGCTGGTGCCAAGTTGCTGGCGAACTACCCGGTCGGCCCGCTCAGCGGCGTGGCGTTCAACCTCACGCTGCTCAGCTACCTCGGCAACCTCGACATGGGCATCAATACCGATGCGGCGGCAGTGACCGAACCGCAGCTCCTTGCGCGGTTGATCGGCGACGCCGTGAAAGACTTCGTGACCTTCGCCGACTGAGTCGGCGGCCCAGAATCAGCCCAGTTCGGACGGAACGGGCTCGATCTCGGTGATCTCGACCGGCGCAGCCGATTCGAGCTGCACATCGGTGAGCAACGAGCGCACGTCGAGCAACAGGTCGGCAACTTCACCAGTCGACACGAGGTCGCGGCGCATCATCTTCGCGAGCGCACCATCGATGACACCGAGGGCTTCGTTGATCACGGCATCGTTGTTCGCGGCATCGGTGAGGTTCTGCTGCTCAGTCATTGCTCAGAACGGTACCTCCAACCCGCTCCCCACACGCGCACCCGGCCCAACTTCTCGCCATGTTTATGAAACTGAAACGTCGACGTTTGCGCCACGCAAGGTCCGTCCGGCCAGCTTGCGACACCTACGATGCGCGGATGGACTTCACCGGCAAGAACACGGTCGTGACCGGCGCAGGGCGAGGGATTGGAGCAGCACTCGCACGGGTGTTCCACGATCGCGGAGCGAACGTCGTGCTGGCCGACCTCGCCGGCGCCGAAGACACAGCGGCCTCTTTCGCGAGCGAGCGGGCGGTGGGCATCACCGCCGATGTATCCACCGAGGCCGGGAACAAGGCGCTCGTCGAAGCGGCCGCCGACGCATTCGGGCCGATCGATCTGTTCTTCGCCAACGCCGGTGTCGGCTCCGGCAGCACCCTGGACCTCACCCCCGAAGACGTGTGGGAGGCAGCGTTCGACGTCAACGTCCACGCGCACCGTTGGGCCGCGAAGCTTCTCGTCCCTGGCTGGCTCGAGCGTGGCGACGGCTACTTCTGCTCCACTGCGTCGGCCGCCGGACTGCTCTTGCAGATCGGGTCAGCCCCGTACACGATGACGAAGCGGGCGGCCGTGTCGTTTGCCGAATGGATGTCGGTCACCTACGGCGATGCCGGGATCAAGGTGACCTGTCTGTGTCCGCAAGGCGTCAACACCGACATGTTGCACGCCGGAGACAACGAAGTCTCGGGAGCCGACGTGGTCAAAGCCGCGGGCGCTGTGCTCGAGCCCGAAGATGTCGCCCAGCAGGTCGCCGACGCAATCGAGGCCGAACAATTCTTCGTGCTGCCGCATTCGGAGGTTGCCAACTACATGAAGATGAAGGCATCCGAACCCGAGCGATGGCTTGGCGGCATGCGCAAGCTCCAGCGGCACGTCCTGGGCAATTGAGCCACTCGGAACCAACTGCTCGAACCGCGACGCCTGACCGATGTACCGCTCAGCTTCGGCACTCGCCCGTCTCGGGCTTCGGCCGGGTGAAGTGGTGCGTTTCAAGCGCAACGACAAGGGTCGCTACATCGTCGGCAAGGTTGAAGGCATCGAAATCGACGGGAGCATCACCCTGCGCGACCCCGACGGGTCGGCTCGGTCGCTCCGGCCCGAGCGTGTCGAGATCCGTCGACCGGGTTCACGCGGACGCCTCAGTTGGCAGATCGTCAGCGACGTGGCGATCACCTGGGAGCAACTCGAGCTGTTCGAGAAACCGCCCGAGTCGGGTGTGGAACCCGGGCCACGCGTGACGATCCGTCGCGACCAACCCACCCTGTTCGACGACTGGTGACACCGCGCGCTCGTTCAGCGCACCTCCCATGCCATCATCTTCGCAGTGAGCGAAACCGGCGACCACAATACGCAGGGACCGCCTTCCCCCCGTCCTGGCGATGCGCCGCACGCCCCCGACACCGAAGTTCCGGCTCCACAGATCCCCGAGCCACCCATGGGCTCGTATGCGGCCGCATACCCGACTCCGCCACCAACAGCGGACTCAATCGTGCCCCCTGGACCGCCACCGCCGGTGCAACCACGAAACGCAGCGCAGCCGCAGAACACGACAACGCCGTCGCCACAGGCCGCCCCAACCTCGCCGCCGCCCTCCGCGTCCTCGTCCCGAAGTGGTCGTTCGTTCTCAGCGCTGGCGGCGCCGATCGGCGCCGCCCTGGTGCTCGTCCTCGGCGCCGCGTTCTTGATGATTCGCGGGACCGGCGACGCAACGACCGCCGATGCCCCCGACGACACGGTGCGAGTTCGCGACACCGACCCGGAGCGCGACGACACCGCGCCGGACGACACCGAACCGGACACCAGCATCGCCACCACCGAGACCACGATCGTCGACGACTCGATCCCGCCGACGGGCCCTCGGCCAACGCCACCGCCCCTCGTCGAGCCGCCACCCGCCACGAACGAGACGCCAGCCGACACCACGGGCGCCACCGACGTCACGACCCCCAAGACGACGCCACCGCCGCCGGATCCAGCGACCACCACACTGACCACGGAAGGCCCGCCGGTCGACGGACCGACGGTTGACGACGTTCGCAGTGCGCTGCTCCTGCGCGCCGATTTTTCCGACCCCGAGTGGGTCGCCGACACACCTCCGCCGCCCGACGCGTTGTGCGGGGAGAACCCCGACGACGAGAACATCGTGCACCGCGAACAGGTCTACTTCTCGCGGTTGACCGTCGAGCCCACGGCTTTTCGTCAGCTGTCACACACGCTCTACACCTACCCCGACGAAGCCACCGCCGCTCGATCCTTCACGACCGACGTTGCGCTGCTCAACGACTGCGCAGTCGACACCGTCGATGTGGAGACCACGACCTACGAACTCGCGGTCAACGTCGACATGTTCAACGCGGAGGACGCTGCGACGTTTCCGTGCTCCGACGACAACGCGCTCGTCGTAACCCAACTCAACAGTGCTGGAGCAGACGTTCCGTTCCTCGGCGAGATCACCGCTGCCTTTCGATGCGGGATCGTCGTCTCGGTGGTCTCGTTCGGCTCCACCGTCAGCCTCGACGACCTCCAGGACAACGACTTCTTCAGCGCCGTCGCAGCGACGAACCCTCGAGCGCGGGAACTCTGGGATTCCTGAAGCTGCGCGGATTCCTGAAGCTTCATGTCACGCACGGCAGAGCGAGACGCACGCTGCGTGTCTACTCGGCCAACCAGGCTTCGATGATCTTGCCGGCGATTGAGATGCGCGGCGGAATCATCGGCAGATCGTCCTTGCGGTACCAGTTGGCGTCGAGGATTTCGCCTTCTTCGCACACGATCTCGCCCGCGACATAGTTCGCGCGGAACCCCACCATCAAACTGTGCGGGAACGGCCAGGGCTGGCTACCGACGTACCGCACGTCGTCGACGTCGAGGCCGACCTCTTCTTTCACCTCGCGCACGACCGAACCCTCGAGGTCTTCACCTGGCTCGACGAAG
>CALICC010000173.1 GCA_938049325.1 uncultured Ilumatobacter sp.
GGTCGGTACCACCACTGGAGCCCCGTCACGACCGAGTCGAACGGCAGGTCGGCGCGACTGATCTTGCTGTCGAGATCGGCAACGCCCGAGCGGATCGCCGTGATGAAGTTGCCATCAGCTGCATCATCCTGATCGGCTCCACCATCGTGGTCAGGCCGAGACCCGCCGCTCCCCGATGCACCGCCAACTCCCGGAGCAGCGGGACCCTGCGGCGGCGTCCAACGTGCCTGCGTCGGCGGCGGCTTTGGTGACGAGCGGGGTGGCGATGGCGCCGGAGGTTGAGGTGCCGACGCCTGGGGTGACGACTGGGGCGATGATGACTGGGGCGATGGCGGCGGGGGCGCAGACGGCGGTGACGAACCCTGGTCCTGATCGCTCACGAACCCAGTCTCGCATGGACGGCGACGATCAGCAGCGGTGCCGGTCGCGACATCGGATGCGTGACGTTGACGATCATGCGGCACCACGCAGCACGACGGCGACCGGGCGCGATGTCACTCGGCGGACCATGAGGCCGCCGATCAGGAGCGCTCCGGCGACGACGACCGCCCCGGCAGCCGGTATTGCTCCGCTGGCGAACGTGAATCCGATCTCCACGGCGTTCGCCGCTTCGAACGACTCCATGATCGCCGCGGCACCCAGGTACCCCGCCACCAACCCGAGCGCGATACCTCCGGCGGCAATGGGGATCAGTTCGGCAACGACCACCCGGAACACGTGACGGCGCCGGCCACCAATCGCCTGCAGTGCCGCAAACTCGTGGCGCCGTTCGTAGACGCTGACAGCGAGCCCCGAGGCCACCGCGAGCCCGGCAACCGAGACAACCACGGCGCCGATCGCCGTGAAGATCAACAGGATGGCCGCCGTTCCGTTGTCGTCGTCATCCTCTGCGAGCCGTTCGACATCGATCGGGCCCGACAGGAAGGCCGGTGGTTCGTCGTCGAGCGACATCACGACGTTGCCCATTCCCGGCAGATTCATGTCGTCGGCCAGTTCGTCGACGTCGATGAACACCGTACGGTCACGATCGGGGTGCAACCCGACCACGGTGTACTGGTGACTTCCCGACGCAATCTCGACGGTGACCTCGTCGCCGATGTCGAGGCCGACTCGTTCGGCAAACCCGGACGACACGGCGACTTCGCCCGGCGCCTCGAACCAACGCCCGGCATCCATCGTCCGGTCGATCATCTGCGTGTCGGGCACGAACCCGTAGACCCCGATCTCCCAGCCTTCGACTTCACCTTCGATGGTGCTGCCGACTTCGGCTCGCGGATCGCCGTCAGCCAGCGATGCATCGATGTCGAGCCCCGGTCCTGGGACGTAGGTACTCGTCGCCCACCGCACGGGCTCGTCGAGGGCAGCGTTGTAGTCGGTCACCGTCGTCGCAAGTGAGGCGATGATCATGAGCGCGGCCACGGCCGCGGTGATCTGAGCCAGCATTGCGACCGACCGGGCTCGACGATGCACACCGTTGCGCACCGCGGTGCGGTCCAGAATCGAACCGGTGGCGAATCGTGCGACGAGGCGCTCCGACAGACGGCGACCGAAGGGCGAGCCGTCGCGGTCGCGCAACGCCGCCGCCAGCGGGCGGTTCGTCACCCGGCGAGCTGCATTGGCTGCGACGAGGCGAGCTCCGACCAGAGCGAACAGCGCGCTGCCGATCATCACCGGGATCGACACCGCGACGCCGGGCGTGAGGCCGACGAACTCTTCGAGGACGAGGCGTGCGATCAGATTCGAGATCAATACACCCAGCGGGACGCCGACCACGACCGACGCGAGGGCGATGCCCATCGCGAGCCGCCGGAGCCGGCGCCGCATCGCACGATTCGTTCCACCGAGTGCTCGCATCACCGCAACTTCGCGGGTCCGCTCGGTGATCAACGTGTTCGCTGTCGATCCGAGCAGGACGAGACCGACGAGGCCAGCAACGATCCCGAGGAGCCCGATCAGCGAGCTGATCTGCTCGATGTCGGCCTCGATCGGGTGACGACCGTTCGGAATGGTCAGGGGCAACGTCTTGGTCGAGACGCCGCCGTCGCTCAGAACATCACGTATCTCGCTGGCGGTCGAGCGCAACGCCTCTTTGCCGGTGTCGGATGTTCGCACCACGAGGCGGTTGGCGCCATCGACCCCCTCCAACGCACCAGCGGTGGCTCGATCGGTGAAGGCGACGCCTTCGCCGTTCCAGAACGTCGTACCGCCGATGCCGACAACACGGAGCTCGATGGGAGCGCCGTCGGCGGCGTCGACGGTCCAGGTCGTGCCCAGACGAAGTGTGTCTTCGGCCACGATCAGCTCGCCAAACGCTGTTGGAAGCCGTCCGGCGTCGACTCCGATGATGTCGATCTGCTGGTTGGTCAAGTTGGTGCCGAGGATGTCGAGCTCACGGTCCTCGGGGGTAGCCACGACGGTCAGTACCTGCGGCTCGATGTGCTCGACGTTCGCGATGCTCGAGACCGCGGTGTCCAGGTCGACGTCCGCCGTATCGGTCGTGCGCAACACGATCTGCGGAATGGCGTCACGCTCGGCGGAGTCGCGGAGCGAACTCGCCGCAACGGTCGGGATGGCGAACACGCCGATTGCTCCGACGGCAAGGGACAGCGCGAACACGCTGGTGAGAATGCGAGCCGGAGCGCGGCGCACCTCGCGCCAGAGATGGCTGACGAACTGCATCACTGCACTCCTGCCACGAGGGTGTCGGCCGTCAGTGGAATGCGTACGTCGACGCCGCCAGCTGAGTGGCGCGAGACCGAGCCGTCGAGCATTTCGATGCGGCGGTCGGCTTCGGCGGCGAGCGCCCGGTCGTGCGTGATGAACACCACCGTCGTCCCGTCTCGACGCAACCCGGCCAGCAGCTCGAACACGGTGCTGCCGGCGGCTTGGTCGAGACTGCCGGTCGGTTCGTCCGCAACGATCAGGCGAGGACGGTTCACGACAGCGCGAGCGATGGCGACGCGTTGCTGCTCGCCACCGCTCAACTCGTTCGGCAAGCGGCGCACCTTGTCGGCGAGCCCGACCGACGACAACGCCTCACGAGTTTCGGCCCGGCGTTTCGAACGCCCCACCGACCGCCCCGACAAAGTGATCGCGAGCTCGACGTTCTCAGCTGCCGACAGCGTCGGCAGCAGGTGGAAGTCCTGGAACACGATGCCGACGTTGCGACCTCGCCACCGTGCGAGTTGATCCGTAGACAGTTGATCGATCCGCTCACCGTCGACGACCAACGATCCCGAGGTCGGGCGATCGATACCCGCGATGAGCGCTCCGAGCGTCGACTTGCCGCTGCCGGACGGCCCCACGATGGCAGCGAGCTCGCCGGAGCCGATATTCAGATCGACGCGATCGACGCCGAGCTGTGCGTTCGACCCCTTCCCCCACTGCCGCGACACGTCGTGGGCGCTGACGAGCGGTCTGACCGCATGCGGTTTGGTAAACCCTGGCGCC
Source organism: uncultured Ilumatobacter sp. (assembly GCA_938049325.1). GTDB lineage: Bacteria > Actinomycetota > Acidimicrobiia > Acidimicrobiales > Ilumatobacteraceae > Ilumatobacter_A. Next base: position 3,451 of record CALICC010000173.1, read on the forward strand.
TGGGGCGCGCTGAGGGGCGAGGTGACGGATGATTCGTGCGAGATGAGTGCCATGTACCGATCGTCCGGCAAAACGGTCCCCGGATGAATCCCGCCCACTGGCCGATCGGCGGTGGGGTAAACCCCACCCCTTCGCTGAGGCCGGCCGCTCAGCGGGCGGTCCAACCTCCGTCGACGAGCAAGCTGTGACCGGTCATGTACCCGCCGGCGCGGCTGGCGAGCAGGAGGAGCGCACCGTCGAGTTCGTCGTCGGCACCCATTCGCGGTAAGGCAGCATTCGCTTTCACGAACTGCTGACTCGACTCGTCGGTGTCCATGTCGCCGGTCATCTCCGACTTGAACCAGCCAGGGCTCAGCGCGTTGACGCGGATTCCCTTGCGTCCCCACTGCGCAGCCAGCTCGCGGGTGAGGTTCACCACGGCTCCTTTGCTGGCGCAGTAGTGCGCCTGCTTGACCGGCGTCGACGCGACGTGGCCCATCATCGATGCGACGTTGATGATCGACCCCGATCCCGCCGCGACCATCGGCACCCCGCAGAGCTTCGACAGGTGCCAGATCGCCGTGACGTTGACCTCCATCGCGAAGCGGAACTGGTCGACCGTTTCGTTCTCCATCGAGGTCTGTTGGCCGACGCCCGCGTTGTTGACCAGCACGTCGACGCGGCCGAACCGGTCGAGTGTTTCGGCGACGAGACGCTCACGGTCGGCTTCGAGCGAGAGATCGGTGGCCACGGCCAGCGATCCGGGCAGCTCCTCGGCGAGTGCCTCGAGTCGATCGAGGCGGCGAGCGGCCAGCACGACCTGCGCGCCCACGGCGTGCAGCACGCGCGCGAACCGAACGCCGAGCCCCGACGAGGCTCCGGTCACGATCGCGACCTGACCGTCGAGTCGGAACATGGAGAGCGGGTCGATGGGCGGTGGTTCGGAAACAGCCATCCGGTCAGACTAGGAATCCGCACGGCGCGAGCCCAGCCGGCGCGAATTACAAGGACACGAGACGGAACCGTGTTTGCCACCTGTTCGTCATCTTCGACCTCGCGGTTCTGCGACGAATGTCACGATCGCGTGACAGTTGAGGCACAAGCCTCAAGGTCTCGTCTGTTCGACCGTCTAGTACTACATGATGAGCGAGATGGAAATCAGCCGCCGCACCTGGACCGCCGCCGTGAAGCTCGCAATCGTGCTCTCCTTGTTCGCTGCTGCCATCGCCGTCGGCGTGGTCCAAATGGCCAACGTCTCCCAAACCGCCGTCGTGCTCCCGGTGATCGTCGTCGCTTTCTTGGCGAGCTGGATCCAGACGGAGCGCATCCAACGGCGTGCGATGGCCGAGATGGTGATCATCCCGGCTCGCGTGGTCACCTCGAAGGCCGCCTGATCCCCACGCTCTCCCGTGTGGCACGATCGCCGGGTGAGCAACACCGACATCAGAGTGCAGGCATGAAAGTCCGGGTCGGTTACGGCCTCGGCACACAGACGAATCTCCACGACGAAACCTACGGCGTCGTCGTCGATGCACTCGAAGATCTCGAGTTCGACTCGCTGTGGCTGTCAGAGAAGATCAGCGGCGAAGCCCCCGACCCCATCGTCGCCATGGCCTATGGCGCCGGTCGCACCACCAAGCTGAAGTTCGGCATGTCGGTGCTCGTGCTCCCCGGACGCAACCCGGTTGTGTTGGCCAAAGAGCTCGCCACCCTCGCAACCATGTCGAACGGTCGCCTGCTGCCCGCCTTCGGACTGGGTGCGGTCGATCCGGTCGAGCAACAGGCGTTCGGCGTCGATCGCACCGAACGCGCACGCATCTTCAACGAGACGCTCGACGTCATGCGCAAGTGCTGGACGGGCAAGCCCTTCACCCACGACGGCGAGTTGTTCCAGTACGACGGCGTCGTCGTGCAGCCCGCCCCCAAGCGCATGGACGTGTGGCTCGGCGGCATCGCGCCATCCGAACTGAAGCGCATCGGGCGCCTCGCTGACGGATGGTTGCCCTCATTCGTGCTCCCGGAAGATGCTGCTGCGGGCCGCGCCGTGATCGAACAGGTCTGCGCCGAACACGATCGCGAGATCGAAGACGACCACTACGGCGTGCTCATCCCGTACACGTTCGGAGCGATCCCCGACGTCGTTGCCCGCCTTCTCGCCAAACGCCGACCCGACCTCGACGACATCACGCAGCTCGTCCCGAACTCGTGGGAGGCGCTGCAGGCCACCATCGGTCGTTTCATCGACGTCGGCACGACCAAGTTCGTCGTTCTACCGATCGACGAACCCCGCGATGCCGACGGTTGGGTGCAGCACCTGACCGAAGCTGCTGATGCGCTCAAGCCGCTGGAAGTCGGCTGATGGTGAGCGACGCGCCCGAGCTCCCCGCCCTGTTCGCCCCGACCGGCGACGGCCACTGGATGGCCACCGAGTACGCCCGCGGCCCGTGGGACCCCGCCCATTGCCACGGCGGGCCCGTGTCGGCGTTTCTCGCCCGGGCGTGTGAGCAGGTCGAACTCGACGACGGCGTCGATTGGCAGATCGCTCGACTCACCATCGAGCTCACACGGCCGGTTCCCGTCGGCGTGCCCCTCGCGTTGCGCGCCGAGGTAGAACGCCCTGGCCGCAAGGTTGCGATGGTTGCCGCAGGGTTGGCGTCGGCTGACGGCCGCGACGTGGCGAAGGTCCGAGCTCTGCTGATCCGCCGGTCAGAATTCGCACTGCCCGATCATCCACTGGCGCCGCCCGAGTTGACCGGCACTCCAGGCGCTGGCCGCGCCGAGACGGTCACCTGGGCTGTCGACGCTGATCAGGTTGCGTTTCACAGCCACGGGGCCGAGCACCGCATCGTCACAGGCGGATGGGAAACCCCTGGCCCGATCGAGGTCTGGATCCGGCTGCGCACGCAGGTGGTCGAAGGCGAACCGCCCACGGGAGTGCAGCGCGCCGCCGCAGCAGCCGACTTCGGGAACGGCGTCAGCAGTGCGCTCGATTTCAACGACTTCGTGTACATCAACCCCGACCTCACGGTGCACCTGGCGCGGCCACCCGTCGGCGAGTGGATCGGCATGTCGAGTCATTCGCGATACGGGACCGACACGCTCTCCTCAGGCGCCGGCTTCGCGGAGTCCGCTCTGCACGACGCCGACGGCCGCGTTGGGCGCAGCGTTCAGAGCCTTTTCGTCGAGCGACGCTGAGATCTGGAGAAGACGCCCGCTGGAGGCGGAGCGAGAGCTACGGAGCCTCGACCGACCCGCCCGCCGTTGCACGCAGATCGGTGACATCAAACGTGTCGAGTCCGTACTTCACGATCCGGTACGCCTGATCGCCTGAGATCATCTCGATGCGGAGCAACTCCGCGTCGTCGGCGCCGTACTCGACGAACATCGGTTGCGTCGCTCCCCAGTTGACGAGCACCGACCCATCGGCGGCGAGACGCGCACTACCGACTTGGCCACTCGTGGCGCCCTCCGGATGGTCGATCTGGCGGACCAGCGTGGCCGTCGGAGCAAGCGGATCACTGAGGTCGAGCTCGTACGTCACGAACCGCGATGGTTCGCCGGTGCCCGTGCGGTTGTCGTGCATCGTCAAGACGTTGCCGTCGAGTAACGCGTCGTGCATTCGGCGTGGTCCGCCAAGTGGGTCGTCGATGATCGCGATGCGAGGCGCACCGCCGAGATTCGGGATGTACGAAGGATCGGCAGGGTCCGAGATCTGGCTGCTCAGGATCCACTCGACGGCGTCGGTTGCACGGTCGACCCGGAAGACGGCGTCGAGGTGACGCGCGCTGATGACGTAGTCGCACAGCGGTTCGCAGCCCGCCTCGTCGACACGCTGCATCGAGTTGAAGTGGAACACGTCGACTTCGCTGCCTCCGGGTTCGTCCGGGTAATTGCCGAAGCACTGCGCATACGTGACCTCGTCGAGAGAGAAGTGGTCGCTCGCGTTCCATCGCCACGGTTGGTCTTGCACGTCGGTCTCCTCGATCGTGCCATCGACGATCGTGAGGTCGTTTGCCTCGGTCGGGTCATAGGTGCACCGCGGATCGACCACCGGGACACCGGTGAGGTCCTGATTGGTCAGCAGCGGGTAGCTGAGGATCGCGTGTCCTTCGTCGCTCCCCAGCTCGACATAGTCGTGATGATCGGACGGAAGCTCCTCGTCGAACGGCAGTTTCACGTCGAGCAGGTCACCATCGAGATCGAAGGTTCGGTGCCCGGCCGTGACGTCGATACCGAAGCCGCGACCCGTGATCGGACTCGCCACGAAGTTGCCGGTCGAGAGCAGCTTGAGATCGATGAGCTTGCGTTCGGTGCGCTTGAACCACACCGGGACGCCCCGCTCGTCGAGGACCGCCAGGAATTGGCCGCGCGTGATGTCGGTCCACCCGAGTCCGGTCAGGTACCAACCCGGCGCGTTCTCGCCAGACTTCGTCACCGTGAGGAACGGGAAGTCGGGCGGCACGCATCGGAAGTAGTGACGTGCCGACTCGCTCCCGCGTTCGAGCTCGACGGTCAGCAGACCGTCGGCGGGAACCGCGACGTCGGTCTCGGCCCCGTCGACGGCGACGCCGTCGACGAACGCGGTGACGCCAGGCGCAGTCCCGAAGCGCACCGACCCGGCGAGGCCGCCGTCGTTGCAGCGCATCGTGTAGTCGGCGCCTTCCGCGACGTATTCCTGATCGATTGCGACGATCTGGGTGGCATTGAGGATCACCAGGTTGTTGGCCAGCGACTCGTCGGTTGCGTCAAACGAGCCCACCACGTCGATGACGACGTCGACTGCTGTGCTCGCATAGACACAGAACTCGGCGCCGACCGTCAACGCGGTCACGACCAGGTTCGCTGTTTGTCCCTGGTCGTAGTTGAGTGACGACGTCGTCGGGCGAGGGTCGCCACAGGGGTCGATCGTCAGGAACCCGCCGGTCTCTGCCTGCACTGCCACGACGTTCAACGCGACACCGACCGCCTGGTCTGGGCGGGCCAGCACGCCGTCGAGGCTGAAGCGTTGCACGTCGTTTCCGGCGAACCGCGTGCCTGCCACGTTGGTGAAGCGTGTATCGACGACTCGTTCACCATCGAGTGGCACCAGGTCGACACTCGGCCCGAAGTCGTGTGACGGGGCGTAGTAACCGGTGACGTCGACGATGAAGTGCGTCTCAGCGTTGCCGGTCACGCAGATCTTTCCGAATTCGCCGACTTCGACGATGGCCGAAACCGCCCGCTTCTCGCCGGCGACGAAATTGAGGTTCGACGCGAGCGGCGGCTCCACGCCGCACGGATACACGACGAAGAACCCGTTGTCGGTGGGGTTCACGACGGCGAGGTTGACGGCCACCGCCACGGCGTCGTCGGGAGCGACCGCGCCGGCAATGTCGACGTCACGGATCGCCGCCGCGGGCAACTTCACTGGATTGGCGAGAACGCGAGTGTCATAGGCCCTCACCGGGTCGATCGCAGTGAACGGTGTGGTGCCCGCCGTCCACCAGCCCGACACGTCGACGATGAGGTGCCCACCCGCCTCGGAGAAGATGCAGACATCGCCAGCTGCGTCGGGAGCGACGAGCACCAGGTTTGCCGTGGGGAGCCCGGGCCGGGCATTGACGCTCGACGTCTCGGGCAGTCCCTGAGCGCACGGGAACGCGGTGAAGAACCCGGCGTCGGGTGTGACAACGGTGACCGACAGCGCCAACCCGACCGCGTCCTCGGGCGCGGACTCGGATGTGTCGATGATCAGCGTGCATCCCGCACCGACCGGCCCGTCGAACCCTCCTGTCCCGCTGCGCGTATCGATGATGCGCTCGGCGAGCTGCGGCTCGTAGGAATCGAACGTCACGTCGACGACCGGCTCGGTGGCGAGGACATCGTCGCAGGTCACCGACGCGATCTCGACCTCTACCTCGACGTCGGGATCGGGATCGGGCTCCGCCTCCTGAGCTTGCAACGCCAACGGCTGTACAACGAATGTCGAAACGGCGAGTGACACTGCAACAAGCGCGGCACCGCCTGTGAATTTCGCCCAGTTCATTGGCGCGAATGTAGTGGCGCCCAAACGGCAAGATGCCTCGCGCCCACCTCTGAGTCGAGCGCGGCCCTACCCCTTGCGTTTCTGGATGTTCGCCCACTCGTCGCGCAGCCCCACCGTGCGGTGAAAGAGCATCGGCGTGTCGAGGTCATGAGCGAAGTAGCCGAGCCGTTCGAACTGCACCACCTGGCCAGGCGACGTGTCGCTCAACGCCGCCTCGACCTTGCAGTCGAGCAGCAGTTCGCGCGACTCGACATTGAGGTCGTCGAACTCGTCACCGGTCTCGTCGCCCGGTACCTCAGCAGAGAACAGTCGTTCGTACAGCGCAACCTGCGCGTCAACGGCATGGTCGGCCGACACCCAGTGCATTGTGGACTTGACCTTGCGACCGTCGGGAGCGGTACCCCCGCGCGTCGCGGGGTCGTAGGTGACATTGACCTGCGTGACCTCGCCAGCGTCGTTGGTCTCGAAGTCGGTGCACGTGACGAAGAACGCGCCGCGAAGGCGTACTTCGCGGCCCGGCGTCAGCCGGTAGTACTTCGGCGGCGGGTCAGCTCGAAAGTCGTCGTGTTCGATCCACAGCTCACGTGAGATCTTCGCCAGGCGGGTGCCGTCGGCCTCGTTTTCGGGATTGTTGACGAGCTCCATTTCCTCGACGATCGGCTCGCCGTCGTCGCCCGTCGGCCAGTTCGTGATGACCACCTTGAGTGGGCGCAGCACGGCCATGCGACGCAACGCGATCTTGTTCAGTCGTGTTCGGACGAACGACTCGAGCAGCTCGATCTCGTTGCGACTGTTCGTGCGCGACACCCCGATGAAGTCACAGAACTCTCGAATCGACTCTGGCGGATACCCGCGCCGCCGCAGGCCACTCAACGTCGGCATCCGAGGGTCATCCCAGCCATCGACATGGCCGTCTTCGACGAGCTTGAGCAGCTTGCGCTTCGAGGTGATCGTGTGAGTCAGCGCCAGGCGGGCGAATTCCGTTTGGCGCGGGGCCGGCGCCGTCAATGGAAGCTGCGCCAAGAACCAGTCGTACAACTCGCGATGGCTGTCGAACTCGAGCGTGCACAACGAGTGTGTCACGCCCTCGATCGCGTCACTCTGCCCGTGTGCCCTGTCGTAGGTCGGATAGATCTTCCAGGCGTCGCCGGTGCGGTGATGGTCGGCGGCGCGAATGCGATACATGATCGGGTCGCGCATCTGCATGTTCTCGCTCTGCATGTCGACCTTGGCGCGCAGCACGTATGACCCGTCGGCGAACTCACCGGCACGCATCCGCCGGAAGAGGCCGAGACTCTCCTCCGGCGGTCGATCTCGGAACGGACTCTCGACGCCGGGGTTGCCGTAGCCGCCACGCTGCTCGGAAATCGTCTCGCCGTCTTGTTCATCGACGTACGCCTTGCCCTCGATGATCAACAGCTCGGCCCACTCGTACAACTGCTCGAAGTAGTCGCTCGCGAACAACGGCGTGTCGACCGGGTAGCCGAGCCACGCCAAGTCGTTGATGATCCCGTCGACGTACATGGTGTCTTCGGTGTCGGGATTCGTGTCGTCGAAGCGCAGCTTGCACACGCCGCCGAATTCCTTCGCGATCTCAAAGTCGACGGTGATCGCCTTCGCATGCCCGATGTGGAGGTAGCCGTTGGGTTCAGGCGGGAATCGGGTTTGAACGCGCCCACCGAATGTCCCCTGCTCGTTGTCGGTCAATACGACGTCGCGAACCGAGTTCGCGGCAACCGGGCGGTCGTCTGTGGCGCTCATCGCGTCCAGTATGGACCCGCGCACCCGTGCG
>CALICC010000174.1 GCA_938049325.1 uncultured Ilumatobacter sp.
AGACCGTCGATGGAACTACCGGCGACAAGGTTTCCAGCAGTTGGATCAACCCAGGTCAACGACACATACGAGTTGTCATCCCACTGGGTGCCAATTGAGCACAAGTCGGGAAGGCAGTCGTTGGTTTCGCCGTCGGACCAGAACGTGCGCCCGCCGACGTCCCATGTCGAGCGGTCGAGGGATACCAATGTCTCGACAGGTAGTGGAATACTGCGGACAACAATCTGGAGTTGTGTGTCGTGTTCAGGATGACGGTATTCGGCGATTCCGACGCCCATCGGACTCGGGTCAAAACGCGCGCTGTCGAGCACGAAGCCGTTCGGTGGCGGATCAACGACGACGAGTGCAAGGCCTTGTTCCTTCAATCGGTCAGTCGCTGGAGTTTCGGGCTCGCTCGGAGACGCCGGTATCAGGACTGTCACCACGTCGCCGGCGATCGGGGACCCGTCGTCGAGAAGATCGAGGACCGCAACCGGCTCGCCGTTGATGTCGATGATGTCGATGATGGTTCCCAAGCTGGTTCCCTCGACCACAGCTGGTGAGTCGCCAATCGCGACGACCTCTGCACCAATCGCTTCTTGATCGTTGAACGCGCGATCGCACACGTATCCGACGTGGTCGTTGCCGCCGCGCACGCGACACTCCGCCGAGGCTCCGGCGGAGTCGTTTCCAGACACCTTGGCGCCGAGACTGAAGCGCGGCGACCCGGCGAGGAGCACGGTGCTGCTCGAGTCGTTCACCTCGGCGACTTGGCCGATCGCTACGCCGTCGAGTTCAACGATCTGGCCCACTTCGACGCCGACAGCGCGACCGCGGTCGATTCCGATGACTGGGTCGTCATCACCAAAGAACGGTTCACTCACGCGGTACTCGGCACGCCATTCCGCTTCGCCGACGAATTCGATCGCTTCAGCAAACGCAACCGAGTCGACAAGGCTGAGCGGTTCGTCGACGCCGCCCTTCGCGAAAGCGCTCGCCCAGGTCGAGTCCGAGACCGGCCAGATGATCAGGTATCCACCAACGCTGGGTGCGGCCCATGCTGGAACACCATCGACCTCAGTTCGCTCAAGCCCGGAAGTGAGTGCCATCGACGCAAGCGGGTTCTCGGGTGACACCGAGACACTCGGGCCATCGCCGGACGCGAGCTGCACAGAGGTGGAGGCCGACAGCGCACCGTACGGGTGGATCTGGCGAGCGATCACGACCTCGTAGCCCGATGGCAATGCCGACTCGTCGATCGCGAAGCTCTCGAACGGCTCCATCGGATCGAACGACGCTACGGCAAGCCCGCTCTCGCGAAGGAACGAAACCGGATCCGCCCCTGACACTTCGATCGTTGGTTCCCCCGGGAGGACCACAAGCGAGTAGTTACCGGCCGCGTAGAGATTGACATCGACCCCGTCGATCTCGATCAACTCGCCGTCACCAACCTCAGTGCGGTCAAATGCCTCGGCAAAGAGATCGATTCGTACACCGTCGGACAACCGGTCACCGTCGATCCGGCCGACCAGACTCGTGACCATCGGAGCGCGATTCGCCGGGCCGCTGTATCCGCCAAACATGTCGGTGGCGCCGGGAATGCTGACAACCGGGAACCGGTCAGGTCGTGAACGTTCCGACGAAGGGATGACGGTCGCTTCGAGTAGCTCGGGTTCCGATACGACTGGGGGCGCCTCGGTGGTCTGCGGTGCCGCAACCGACGGGCTGACGTGAGACGACACGACTGGTTGTGTGCTGTCGAGATCAGCGGGCGTTGCCGGGGATGACGAACGACCAAACGCAGCGATCAACCCCACAAGCCCTACGAACAGCACCGCAGCCGCAGCGGTCAGCATCCAACGGTGCTTCCCGTCGCCTGCGCGCTCCTCGGCCGGGCTGAGCCGAGACTCTCCCGCGCGGGGACTGCCGCGCTCAACCTGTTCGCGGACGTCCTCGGTGCTCACCGCCGAGGTGTGCGCATCGAGCGCCCGTCCGAGCATGCGGAGTTGGTCTTCGAGATCAATCGTCATCGTGCGCCTCCAGTTCGTTGCGGAGCCTTTTCATCGCCCGGGAGAGGTGTTCGCGGACCGTTGAAGGGTTGACGTCCAACATTCGAGCGACGTCGGCTTGCGACCAGCCGTGCGCATGCACGAGCAGAACGGTCGTGCGTTGTTGAGCGGGCAGAGCCTCAAGCGCTGGCAACAAACCAGGCTCGACATCAGGCAGTTCCGCATCAAGCGCGTGGAACGGCCTGGACGGTGCGGCTTTCGAAACGAACCGACGAGTCGAGCTCTGGCCAACTCGGTACAAGTAGCCCGTCTTGTTGTCGACCTCGCTCAGTCGATCCCAGTTCTCCCACGCCCAGCTCAGCGCATCGACCGTTGCCTCACGGCCGTCGACCAACCCGTATGCCGCGACAAGCGCCTGCCGCAAACTCGGCTCCACTCGACCGACGAACGCGGAGAACTCCTCGATGTCTGGTCCGGGATCCTTCACCAACTCCATCGATGATAAGACCAACGAAGACCACCGTTCCGCGACAAGCCGCCGCAAGAAATCTCCATACCTCATCTTCAGGACTCGTCGGGTCGAGCCCGGCTCGCGTTCGATTGCCGGCAAGTTGATCGATACGTTGTCGATCAGGCACATGGCAACGTCATCACGCAACACTCACAGGGCACTCCGGCGAGCCGAGAGGGACGGCCAACCCGTGGACCTCACCGTCTGGTCCACCGATGGTGTCCAACAGGCGATTTGCTCGGTGCAGGTCGTCGCCGTGACGAGCTCAGCCGTTGTTGTCCGTTCAGCGGGCAACGAGCAGACCACTCTCAGCCTTGATGGGATCGTGGAGATCGGGGTCCGCGATCGACAACGTCGCTCGCTGCTCGACTACTTGCTCGACCTGTTGTCGTTGACGCGCTGAACAGGCCACGATCGAAGACCGGCTCACCGACGTGACGGGCCGATTCCTACTCCGTGACCACGACGGTGAATCCGCCGGATGGGTGCACCGAGCACGAGCCGTCGAACACCCCCGCCACGGTGAACCGTTGCCGAAGCGTCACACCGGCGCCGACGAACCACGGCCCGACGACATGCGCCCGATCGTCGAGGTTGACGATCTGGATGGTCTCGTCGAGCTTGGCGTTCAACTCCTCAGGCAGGATCGCGAGTGGTTCTCCGGCATCGATCCGATCGCCGGCGCCAGCGGGGATCACGTAGTCGAACGTGGGCTGTTCCGAGCTGGCGCCCGATCCGCTCTGGCACGCTGCCCCGCACAACACGACGATGAAGATGCCGAGGGCGGCCGAGAATCGTCGCAGGGCGAGCGTGCCTCCGCCCCCGGCTTCGGTCATGCCTGATCCTTCGGATTCACGATCATCGCCGTCACCATGCCGAACATGCCATCAGCTCGTTCGACGTGGGTGAGGATGTGGCAGTGGTACACCCACGTGCCTGGGTCTTCAGCGTGGAACAGCACCGAGTACCGCTCCCCCGGCGCCACGTTGATCGTGTCAGCCCAGTACGGGTAGTCGAGCGGGATCCCGTCCTTCGCGAACACCAGCTGCGGGAACTGGTGGAGGTGCATCGGGTGAGCGGTGAGGCCCTCGTTGTAGTAGTGGACAACTCCCCACTCGCCCTCGTCGATCACGATTGGCTCGGTCGCGGGGAAGCTCTTGCCGTTGAGTGACAGCCCGATCGTCCCGGCGTCGTTGAGCACCATCGGCATCTCGAACTGCGGCACGAGGTCCTCCGGAATCAACACGTCGGACACCGTCTGACCGTATGGCAGCGGTGTGTCGCCGATCTGGAACGCAGCGAACATGCCGTTGATCACCGACGTCTGGCTGTGCAGGTGCGCGTGATACATGCCGATTGCCGGGTCCTCGGCAAGGAACTCATAGAGGAACGTCTCGCCGGTTGCGACCGGATCTTGCGTGTACGGCGACACGCCGTCCTGATCGTTGGGCGTGTGGATTCCGTGCCAGTGAATGTCGGATCCCATCGGCGTCAGGTTCGTGAACTCGACCTGCACATTGTCGCCGACGTCGACCTTGATCTGCGGGCCCGGGACCTGACCGTTGTACGCCCAGGCTTCGACGATCTCGCCGGGCGAGACTTCCCAAGGGATGACCTCGGCGGTGAGGTAGAACTTCTTCGTCCCGTCGGCGAGGATCTCGGGTTCGAGAATCTGGTTGCCGCGACCTTCGGTCTCGGCCGGGAAGGCCAGCATCGAGTCGACCATCAATTGGTCCATCTGCTCGGGGGTCAATCCTGCGTGTTCGTCGCCGAGTGCCGCCGGTGCGAATTCGTCGGCGTCAGTGATGACGAGCTCGGTCTTCATTCCCGAGTCGGCGTGACCCGAGATCGTGCAGAACAGCTCGTACGTGCCCGGCTCGAGCTCACCGACCGCGAGTGTGTCGACGCCGCGCGACATGAGGTTCGCCGTTCGAGCTCCGGTCTCGCGCACTTCCAGGTTGTGCTCGATGGCGCCGCCGTTGACGACGTTCAACACGATGGCCCCGGCCGGTGCGCTCAGTTCGCCCTCGATGGCGAACTCGCTGAGCGAGATGTCGAGTTCCGAGACGATCACATCGTCGGCTGCCGCATCCGCCCTGAACAGCGCGACGAACGCCAGTACGAGGAGACCGACGATCATGAGGACGAGCGCCAAGCTCCCGGCCAACAAAACTGCGGAAATGCCGAAGCCCGACCCCGCCTGATTCGACGGGCGTGACTCGTCGTTCGGTGGGGGCGTGGACGGGGATTCGAGAAGGGTCATTGCTGCTCCAGAACGGATTGAGGGGTGAGACGCTCTTCATCTTCGGGAGCGAGGCACCCACGCATCAGGGCCGAAGGTCCCTCGGTTCGACTGAGATCGACGTCGTGCCCCGGACAGAGACCTAGGACCCTGGTACCGAACCGTCAGCTCGTGTGAAGTTGACCTCATGACATTCATCGCTGCAGGTACCGAAGCCATGACCACCGACGAGTGCTGGGAGCGGCTCGAAGCAATGTCGGTGGGCCGCTTGGCGGTCGCCATTGCCGGCAAACCCGACATCTTCCCGATCAACTATGTGGTCGACGGCAACTGCGTGACCTTCAAGACCGGCGCCGGCACGAAGTTCGCCGCCGCCGCGCTCCTCCACGACGTCGCATTCGAGATCGACGGCTACGAACCTCAAGCACGTACGGCTTGGAGCGTCGTGATCAAGGGGCGAGCTCACGAGGTCGAACGCATGGAGGAAGTGTTCGCCGCCGAGGACCTTCCGCTGTTCCCATGGGCGGCGCATCCCAAGCCGAACTTCGTTCGCATCACGCCGACCGAAATCACGGGGCGGCGCTTCCACGTCCTCGACGATGTCACGCCCGACGCGTCGATCGGATGGGAGCCGCAGACACATGCCAGTGCAGACGCAGTCGTCCCCGAACCCGGCGCTGAGTTTCATCCCGGCGCCTCGAAGATGCGCCCCAGCTGAGCCGTCTCCATGACGTGACGCAGGGATGTGACAAAGGGACCTGTTCCAACAGCTCCAGACGTGGGCGAAATGGACAGGTGCCCACTCAACAACCCCACACCTGCCCCTACTGCGAGCTTCGCTTCAAGTACCACAACGAGGTCGTCGACCACGTCCTGCACGATCACCCGGAACACGCTGCCGTGGTCGCCGGGATCGAGCCGCACGAGCTACCGCACGACTGAAGCGCGAGACTCTCGGAATGCAGCATCATCACGCCGCGACCGTTGCGCCCGCGAACGCCGCGGGCGACATCATCGATCAACTCGGCCCGACGGCGGACCTGATCGTGCCGCTCGCCAACGGTGAGCCGACCGCAGTCCTCGATGCGCTCGAAGAAGCCGTGGCGGCGGATCCGGACCGATTCGACGCGCTGCGCGTCCATCAGATGCACGCCCTCCACGATCGACCACATCTGGCCGGGAGTTTCGGCGAACGGATGCGACACGTGTCGTACTTCCTGTCACCGACGACCCGCCGGTACTTCCACGACGGACATGTCGATCTCGTGCCCGGCCACTTCTCCGAGGTCTACGCGTTGATGCGGGACCGTACGAACGATCCGATCGTGATCGCCGCCGCATCACCGCCTGATCGGCACGGCTACTTCTCGCTCGGTGTTTCGGCCGACTACACGGCGAGTTTCATCGGGCGCGCTCGCTTCTTTCTCGAAGTCACCGACGACATGCCTCGCACGTTCGGACGAAACCAGGTCCACTCCTCACAGGTCGTCGGCTGGTGCCGAAGCGACCGACCGCTGCTCGAAGTTCCGCCGGCGGTTCCGAGCGACACCGATGCGACGATCGCCCGTCTCGTCGCAGAGCGAATACCGAACGGAGCCACAATCCAAACCGGAATCGGGGCGATCCCGAACGCGATCATGGCTGCCCTCCTCGATCACCGCGATCTCGGTATCCACACCGAGTTGTTGTCCGACGGCATCGTCGACCTCATCGAGTCGGGTGTGGTCAATGGAGTCCGCAAGCGACTGAACCGGACCAAGACGGTGGGAACCTTCGCACTCGGTACCCGCCGGCTGCACGAGTTCCTGCACGAGAACACCGCCGTCGAGTTACACGCTGTGCGCTACGTCAACGATCCACGCGTCATCGCCCAGGAGGCTGACTTCGTCTCCATCAACGCGACGTTGTCCGTCGACTTTCTCGGACAGTGCGCCTCCGAGACGATCGACGGCGCGTACTACTCATCATCAGGAGGCCAGAACGACTTCGCGCGCGGCGCGATGTACTCCGACAACGGCCAAGGCTTCGTCGTCTTGCACTCGACAACGTCAGGAGGCGCCTCGCGCATCGTGCCGCAGCTCGCCCCCGGAGAAGTGGTGACGACGCCGAAGAACACCGTCGACAAGATCGTGACGGAGCATGGCGTCGCCGAACTGAGAGGACGGACGATCGGCGAACGTACTCGCGCGCTGATCGCCGTTGCGCATCCCGATCATCGAGAAGCGCTGACCGCCACGGCAGCAGAGATGCGCTACCTCTGATCCTTGCGGCGGTCAGTCGTCGAGCGGTACGACGGCGACCGGGCACTCGGCCTGGTGCAGCAGCCAGGTCGTGACCGAGCCGAGAATCGCACGAGCGACGCCGCCGATCCCGCGAGGACCGACCACGACGAGGTCCGCGTCTCCGAGCGACTCCGACAGAGCTTGGCGAGGTCCGTGCAGGACGAAGGTGAGTGACGCTCGACCGTCAGGATCGGCCCTGCGGGCTGCAGCCGAAATGCGTTCCTGCGCCGCGGCAACGGCCTCAGGGTGACGTTCCATCACCAAGTCCGGGCTGAGCCACGGAATCACATCGATCGCGACGAGCGCTTCCACCTCGGCTCCTTCGGGCGCGATCGACAGCGCCCACTCGAGCGCACTCGATGCGTAGTCGCTGCCGTCGAAGCCGACGACGATCCGACGGAGCGGCGCGGTCTCCCACCCGTCCGGGACGACCACGACCGGACCCCTCGCGTGCGTTGCGAGGTACTGGCTGGTCGAGCCGAGCAGTCGATGCTTGATCTCGCTGAGACCGCGAC
This sequence comes from uncultured Ilumatobacter sp., assembly GCA_938049325.1. Lineage (GTDB taxonomy): Bacteria > Actinomycetota > Acidimicrobiia > Acidimicrobiales > Ilumatobacteraceae > Ilumatobacter_A. The sequence goes on from CALICC010000174.1 coordinate 7,539, forward strand.
GCCCGACAACAACGGGTGCGTCGGATCCGGACAGTTCCAGCAGGGTCGGAGCCGGGTGGCCCTCCAGCACGTCAGGCCCGTCGATGACAACATCGCTTGGCAGTTCTGCGATGGAGTCCGCTGCGTGAACGTTTGCGGCGGCTTCGATACCCGCACGATCGACATCGACAACACGACGCCCCGACATCAACCAGATCGGGAACGGCACGTGCCATGCCAAGATCGGCCGCACACGCTCACTTCGACTCCGAGCGACCTCCGCTGCCCATCGCAGCGCCGAGCCCGATCCGTTCGATCCGTCGAGGCCAACGATCCACGTGTAGGTCATACGCTCACTCTGCAGGCAATCCGCCCAGGGCGGCAGGGCCGGAAGTCCCGCCATCGGAGACAAGGACCTCTGGCCCTACAGACCAATCGGGAATTCAGCGCATCGTCGATGGACGGCCGAATCGGGCCGTAGCGAGAAGGGAAGCCCCCATGGTCCAGCACCTCATTGTTCCCGTTGACGGGTCATCCGCGTCGTGGAACGCCTTCGACGTGGCACTCCGTTTGGCGAAGCGCTCGAACAGCAGCATTCGGGTGGTCGAAGTCGCGTGCGATCCCGTGGATGGTCGGTATGCGCAGGACCGTCTGACCAAAGAGATCAACGAGCGTGGCCCGTTCGACGTCGACGTCACCGTCGAGGTACGCCTCATGGTCGAGCGTGTCAGTGACGAGCTGGCAAAACTCGCATCGTTGAACCCCACCGCCGTCATCGTCATGTCCTCGCATGGGAAGGGCCGGTCCGCGGCAATCGTCGGCAGCGTCGCCGAAGACCTGATGCACAAGGCGCACGGACCCGTCGTCCTCGTCGGTCCCCATGTTGTGCCGAGTGAGTTTTCGGGGCCGATGATCGTCTGCGTGGACGGGTCGCCCGAATCCGAAGTGTCCCTTCCACTCGCTGCCACGTGGGCAGGCGAGCTGAAGACGACACCGTGGATCGTGAACGTGGCGGCGCCAGGGGGGCCATCGTCGACATCGGACGTCCACCCGGCGGCCTACCCGGCGCGACTCGCGCGTGACCTCGCCTCGTTCTCGGGCCACGCCGTCCAATTCGACGAGTTGCACAGCCGGAGCCCGGCGAAGGCGATCGTCGATTACGCGGAGGCATCCGACGCTTCGATGATCGTCGCCTCGTCACACGGCCGGAGCGGGCTGTCTCGTTTGGCGATGGGCAGCGTGGTCGCTGAGCTCGTCCGGCACGCGACCTGTCCGGTGACGGTCGTTCGACTCCCTCGCCCCGTGCGCATCGAGCATCAGGGAACCCTCAACCCCGCTGCGTGCTGAAGCGCACGACGACGGGCTCGGGCGGAAGCGGCGCCCGACGACTTCGACGGGGATGATCCGAATCCAGTCAGAACGTTCGACGTCAACACGCCAGTACATGGGCAGCCGGTCAGTCAGGGGCGAAGGTCCCTCGATGCCGACCCGCCGACGACGGCAAGTCCGGGCGAGGGACCTTCGACCCTGCCCAAAACCCTGGCCACGGCGCTGAATGGAGGTATGGAACGCGATGCGGGTCCAGCCTCCCCAGTCCAACGCCCAGAACGCGACGCCCGGTGGGTTGTCGGCGTCGACGGGTCGGAGTGCAGCCGACACGCTGCT
>CALICC010000175.1 GCA_938049325.1 uncultured Ilumatobacter sp.
CATCGTGAAGTGGGTTGCTGACTCCGACCATCCATGGGGCAAGTTGCCGTTCGCCGATGGGCACGTGGAGGGAATCACGGCGACGTACGAGAAGTCGATTGGCGTGATCGTGGACGGCGTTCACCCAGAGTTCGTAGAAGCAACACGGCGGTCGCAGCGCCAACAGAACTCGGTGATGGCTGATGCTCCGAGCCCGGTCGTAACACGTGATCCGCTTTTCGACTGAGACGCGTGTAATCCCGAGCGGGCCGAGCGCTCGGATGTGCCGATCTCGAACGGTTTCGATCATGGGCGTCCGCCGTGACTATTCGCTACTTCTTCGTGTGCCGATCACGCCTCCACTTTGGTTCGATACCATTCGGTGATGAACCGCCGCGTCATCTCGCCAATTCGGTCGCGGCGAATCCCGCTGTGACGATGCGGCTGTCTGCGGGACGGGTGGTCTTACTGGCTTGGCTTGTACCTGTCTCAGTCGCTTGCAGCCCCGACTGCTCTGGCGACGAGATCTTCGTCGGGAATTCTCTCGATGTTCAGCGGGCCGCATTCATCTCAGGACCTGGTGCTCCCGAAGGTCGAATCCCCCCGCAGGTCAAGGTGCGCGGGTGGACGTTCGTGCTCGACGGCAACTTCGAGCGCGCAGCGCCTGATGATCTTTTCGACGGTGCCGCCGCCGAACTCGTTTCCGCCTCCAGCGATGGGGTCTTTCTCACCGATGCAACGCTTGAGATCCGAACAGCGAGCGGCTCAACCGTTGTCTACGTCGGACCCGTCGACTGTTCGTAGCCGACGTGTCCAATCGCCGCCGAGGAGTCCGCGCGATCTGATCGGCGTTCGCCGATCGAATGTGCCGTTCTCGCGCCGGTGCACGGTGGGCGACGGGCGATCGTTTCCGAGCGCATTCGACGACAAGGCCTGACTAGGGCTGGTTCGGGGATGCCCGGTTCCCGAGGTGGTCTACGAGGATCGGATGGCGTAGGTCGCGACCGAGTGGAGGAATGGGCTCGCTTCGCTGTCGGAGCGCAGTTCGCACTCGAGGTACGACAGCCGGCGACCCCGACGCACGAGTCGCGCGACGGCGACGATGTCGACGGGTTGCGCGGGCTGGAGGTAAGTCGCGGTGATGGTGACGATGACGGGGACCGCGTGGGCACCTGCGGCGGCGAGGCAGCAGCCGTACATGGTGGAGTCGGCCAGGCCCATGGTGGTCGGTCCCGACACGACTGGTTCGGTTCCGGTGCCCCAGGTTTCCGCCCCGGCGAACCGGTCCTGCCAGGGGAGTCGCGCAGTGACGTGGTCGGTGCCGATGTCGGTGAAGCGTTCGCCCCAGTTGTCGGGGAGTCGTTCGTGGACCAGCGTCGTGAGGGTGTCGGGTTCGGTGATGATCATGTTCGCTCCGTTCGAAGGTGAAGGAAGACCTCAGTTGTGGCGCGACCGTCGGTCGGTGCGCCGTAGCGTTCGGTAGCTCGACCCGACGGCTCGTGTCCGAGGCGGGCGGCGGCGTCGAGGAGGCCCCGGTAGGCCATCCACAGACCCTCATGGGAGCCGTGGTGTACGACCAAGAGGGCTGGCACGGTGCTTTGTGACTGGTAACAACGGTGTTCGACGTGGAGTTCGACGACTACTTCGTTGGTGTCGATGTCGAGAGGGAACGTCGCCGCCAACGCCCCGGGTTGGTCCACGGTTGCGCGGAGTTTCGCCAGCCCACGGCGGACGGCGGTCGCGATCTGCTCGCTGGACGTCGTGACGGTTTCGGTTGCTGCCCAGTTCAACGAGAGCTCGGTGCGCCGAGGTGAGGGAGGCTCGCTTTGCGTCAGCCGGCCCGCCACGAGTTCATCGAACTGGTGGAGGCGACGACTGCTTTCCGAGACATCGTCGACGAGTGACGCTCGAACGTCGCTCCACGCCATCGAACCTGCGGGATCGTGGGCGTTGAGCAGCGATCGAATCTGGTTGGGCCTGAGGCCGATCGAGCGCAGGACGCTGATCCGCACCGCAGTTTCGAGTTGCTCGGGGTCGTAGTAGCGGTAGCCCGTTCGAGCGTCGACGTCGGCCGGCACGATGAGACCGATGGCGTGGTAGTGGTGGAGCGTCGAGATCGGCAACCGGCAGCGCCGCGAGAACTCTCCGACGCTTAGCACGCGACACAACCTCGTCGGTGTTCGAGAACGCTTCGTTGAGGTCGATGACGCACGTGCACCAGTGTCGTACCTCAGGCCACCTGAGAGTCAAGCCACGACTCACGGCGCAGCGAACGGCCGGCCACTACGGCAGGCAACTCACACAGCCACTGCGGAGTGCTGCGCCTCGCTATGAAGTGGTGAACGTTCCTAAGCGAGTCCTCGAGCGCAACGGTGCCGATCTCGCGTGGGCTCGACTGCCCTCAGACGGCGTGATTACGAGCGGCCAAATCGGCTTGCGACCCGTGTGACTTCGCCGCCGATGCAGCGCGGGCCAGTGCATTCCGGTCCGTGGCTATCGATCGGGTGTACGTCGTCGGGCGAGCGTCCACAAGTGCCGAACCAGACCGGGTCGTCGCTGCAGATTCGGTCACGACATGTGCGCCTTCTTCGTGGTTGACTCCAGACCAGGCGCGCGGTCCGACCGACCCGTCGGGGAAGCGCCGACCGGGCCGCGCGCGACCGATTCTGAGAGCCTGCAACTGCCCGAAGACGCTTGTTGATCGGCAGCACGAGGTGGTTGCTCGCAGCGCGACTGCTCGCATCGTGCCGTTCGTTTCCGGAGGCTCGGAGGAGATGGCCGCTGCCTCCGGGAAGCCATCGTCAGTGCCTTCTCGACATTCGCGGATCGGACGTCGTCGCGCGCTGTTCGAGGTGTCGGTCACCGCGGTGCGCTGCCCGCCCGAAGCGCCCCTCGACAACGGTTTCGCTCACTTCGAGAGATCGAGCAACGAACCCTCGGCCCACCATTGCGTGTCCGCCTCCGGACCGGACTCCGTCATCCCGCCCCACGTGACGAATCCATCACCCAACGATGCAACAGGAGCGTTTCGTGAGCACGACTCGCGACAGGGAGGACTCGGAATGAGGGGTAGCGAGGCCCAGGTATCGGTGAGCAGATCAAGGGTGAACGCATCAGCGTCCTGCGAACAGCAGCCACCCAATACGAGCAGGTAGCGGTCGGTTGTGGCTGCTTCAGCGTCGGCGATTTCGGCGGGCAGGTCTGGGATCGGACGCCAGCGGCCGGTCTCCGGGTCGAAAGCCGCACCGTCACTCAGTAAGCCGTCACGGTCCTGACCACCGGCGACGATCATCTCATCGCCCGCCCAGACCGCGATATGGCTCATGCGAGGCGACAGGGGGCCGATCGGCAACTCACTCCACTGGTCCGTTGCAGGATCGTATGACCAACCGTCAGCGAGCCAGTCATCCGACTCGGCGGAGATCCCGCCCCAGAGCAGCACCTTGCCGTCGGCTGCGACGAGCGTCGATGAGATTCGAGGTTCGGGGCCTGCGGCAATGATGCGCCACGAGTCAGTCAGAGGGTTGTAGGCCAGCCCCGGCAGCTCAGCGTTCGGGTCCGGCGGCGCATCGCAGAAGCGGCCGTCACTCGTACGAGCACCTAGCGTGGGAAATCCACCCCAGACGATCATCTCGTCGCCCGTCCAGACCGAGCTGTGCGCGGTCCGCACAGGGCCAGGTGCGGGTGAAATGGGGAGCCAACTGTCGGTGGCGGGCTCATAGAAGACGCCATCGGAGGTGCCCGTATTGCATCCGAAGTCGGTGACCCCGCCCCACACCAACATCGCATCGCCAGTCCACACCGCCGAGTGCCCCAGTCGTCCCGCGATCCCAGCGTCGGGCAATTCGCGCCACGTATCCGAAACCGGATCGTACGCCGCACCGTCGGCGAACTCGACGAAGCCGTCTACCGACGCGACACCACCCCACACCAGCAGCTCGTCGCCCGTCCACACGAGCGAGTGATCTGACCGTTCGCTCAGCGGCGAGGTGCTGACAGGCCGCCATGCCATTTCGCCGACCGGCTCGAGTGCGCTCGTCGCCGGCGATGTCGTCGTCGGGGCTGTCGTCGCAGTGCGCGGGGTGGAGGTCGGGGTGAGTGGCGAAGACTCCAGAGTGGTTGACACCTCTACGGTCCCGGGCGCTTCGATGGCGGAACTCACACTCGGCGAGGTGATCGCAGTGGTCGTCTCGGTATCCACGGTCTGGAGCGTGTTGTCGTCACCGGACCGCAAGACCACCAGCCCGCCTGCGATCAAGACGACTGCAGCCGCTGCCACCCACGCAATCGCCCGACGGCGCTGCCGATCGAGAGCGCGCCGGGGCTCGAAATTGGTCGGCGTGCGCCGTATCGTGGCAGCAAATTCGTCGTCGACATCGATCGCAGCCTCAGCCTCGGCGCGAGCGGCGTGGGCGATGGCGCGGAGCCGGTCATCCATTGGAGTCTCCTTGAAAGTCTCGACTGGCCTCGGCGTCAAGCGCAGGCCGAAGGGCTCGGCGCGCCTTGAACAGGGTCGCCTTCACCGCACCGCGACTGGTGCCCACAAGGTTCGCGATCTGGCCCACCGAGAGGTCGTCGGCGTAGTACAAGGTGACCACCAGGCGTTGGCGGTCAGGGAGCGGCGCGACGATCTCGTGCCACCGATCGAGCGCGGGGGTTGCCGTGGCGTCGCCGATCCGATCGGCAGCGTGTTCGCCGCGTCGGCCGAGGCGTTCAACGGCGCGCTGTTCGGATGTCGTGGTGCGGTGGTAGTCAATGAGGAGGTTCGTCATCACCGTGTGGCACCAAGCGGCCGGAGCGTCGTACGTGGCGAGCTCGTCCCAGCGGGTGTGCGCCCTCAGCATCGTCTCTTGAGCGAGGTCGCGGGCGGAGTCGACGCGACCGGTCTTCAGCACGCCGAGCGACACGAGCCGGGGAAAGACATCCCGGAACACCTCCTCGTAGTCATGCGCCCCCGTCACTGTCACCGTCACATCCTCCTACACGGATCAGACTGTGAGACGGTTACCAACGCGTCCTGCCCGCCGTGCAGACCGGCCGTGTGGGCAGGCACGCATAACGACAGCGCGGCGTCGTCAACCAACCGCACATAGCCGGCA
>CALICC010000176.1 GCA_938049325.1 uncultured Ilumatobacter sp.
CCTCACGACGGTCCGCAGTGACGGCGTCTTCGACGTTCTTGTCTCGCTCCACGAGGCCGAGGTCAAGCCGTTCGACCGTGGATATGAAGGCGATCCGTTCCACGACTTCGTTGGGCGTCTCCATGACTGGGAGTGGCCCGACGACGAACGCTGGTCGTAGCGTCGGTTTGAGAGCAAGCGACGCGCCCTACTTCTGCGAGGCGATCATCAGTTTCGCTCAGCGAGCTATCCCGTTCGGTGGAGACATCTACGAGCCCTGGCGCGCTTCGATGTGCGACGCGATGCGCGCTGGCAAGCACATCAACTTCGTCGGACCAAACCGGCAGGACGTCGAACGCGGCCATATCGCCAAGGACCACTGAACCAGCGACCGACGAATGGCCGCCTGACTGGTTCGTGCCCTCAATGCGTGAGCACCGCCGTCAGCCAGAAACGACGAAAGCTCCTGCCGAAGCAGGAGCTTTCTGTGGAGCCCAAACCGAGAGTCGAACTCGGGACCTACGCATTACGAGTGCGTTGCTCTACCAACTGAGCTATCTGGGCAACCTGCATCAGCCCGAAGGCATCAGCGACACAGATGTTATCGGCGCGCCGAACGGTCGACGCCAGTACTTTCTCACGCCTTTTTCACGAACGCCGCCCGAATCAGCAGTTGGCGGCCGTCGACCTTGGCATCGATCTCGTGATCGCCAGGCACCAAGCGGATCGACTTGATCTTCGTCCCCGACTTGATCCCGCCCACCTTGCCGTCGGTCTTCAGGTCCTTGATCACCGTCACCGCATCGCCGCTGGCAAGCACGTTGCCGTTCGCATCGACGATGTTGCTCAGCCCGTCGTCGGGATCGCCGAGCCATTCGTGCCCACACGTGGCGCACTCGTAGCCGTCGACGGCGTCCAGCGGGTCGGGCATCGTGCAAATCGGGCACGCAACGGCATCGCTCATCAGCGCTGTGTATCGGCGTCGTCGACAGAATCCGCGAGTGGGTCACGACCGTCCCAGGCCCCATGCGACGCATAGGGCTCGAAGCGAGCGAACATCTCCTCGGCGTACCACTTGCCGTCGCGGGTCTGATCGATCACCTGCTGGTGACGCGGCATCGAATACGCAAACTGCTTCGCGGCGTCCATCGACTCCCAGAGACTGAACGTCGCCTGACGGCCGATCGGGGCCTCACCGATCCCGACCACATCGATCAGCCCCGGCGCGGCCTGCAGTTCGCGGTCGACCTCCCGTCCCGCCGCGCCGAAGTCGCGTGTCACCCGCAAGCGAACGTCGGCCCGGGTGACGATGGCGACTCGGCCGTCTCGCTCGCCCCGCTCAATCCGGTCGAGGGGGTTGACGCCGTGCCAGTGCCCGTGACCGCCCAACGACCGAAGCCGCACGTGCCAGGCCTCCGCTGACGTCTGCCAGCGCTCGGCGATCGGATGGTCGGCGACGAATCGATCGAGGTCCGCTTCGCAGTTCCAGACCGCGAACAGAGCGGTTCGACTCGGGTCCGCGCCCGGACCGGTCCGCGAGCCGCGCCCCGTGCCGAGCAGACGCCAGAAGTGCAACCCGTCAACCCGGTTCAGGCGCGGGCGGTCGAGTCCGAGTCGGGCCATCGCAAGTGGCGCGCGACGGGTCGGCTCACTGACCAGGTGGAACGACGCGATACGAGCCATGTATCCGCCATGCTGTCAGCTGTGGGGCCCATCGGAAACTTCAGCTCGACAACAGTCGACGTCGTGCTCGCCGTGGTTCTCGGCTATCTGCTCGGATCGATCCCGATCGCCAACCTCGTGGCGCGTCGACGCGCCGCCATCGATCTCCGCGATGTCGGCGACGGCAACCCTGGCTTCTGGAACGCCCGCGAGACGCTGGGTCGCCGCGCTGCGCTCCCGGTGTTCGTCGGCGACGTGGCCAAGGGAATCGCCGCCGCGGTGGTCGGCGTCGCACTTGCCGACGACGGCGTGTGGGGTTTGGCCTACGTCGGCGGAGGCGCCGCGATGGTGGGACACGCGTTTCCTGTGTTCGCCCGCTTCGCTGGTGGCCGCAGCATCCTCACGTTCGTCGGCACGGTGATCATCGCCACGCCACTTGCGACCGGCATCGGAATCGGGATCGTCGTCGTCGTGTTCGCCGCCACCCGCTCGTTCGCCTGGGGAGCGCGCGCAGGAATCTTCGCGCTGCCGTTCGTACAGTTGGTCGTCGACGGTCCGCATCGAACCGCCGCAACCGGCGTGTTGATGACGTTCATCGGTGTGAGATTCGCGCAAGCTGCGCTGGCCGATCGACGCGCCGCACCCGCCGCGTAGCAGCCAGGTTCGTCGACGTCAGCCTCGCACGGGTCAGGAGTACGTGCGGCCACGCCACGTTTGTCGGCCGCGAGCCGCGATGCCGCGACCGATCGACACCGTCGATGCCATATCGGCGAGCGGGCTCAGCCAATACGCGGCGTCGCTGCGTTCATACGCGGTGCGGGTTCCCACCAACGTGCCGAGACGACACGCGAGGAGCACGAGGTCGATCACGTCGCCACGACCGAACAGGATTCGAGGGAACGGGAGCGCCTGTGCGATCGCGACGACGGCGAGGTCGGCGAGTTGGCGGCTGCGCGGCTCGACCCCGGGCAGCGCGAGCGACCGACCCCAGCCCGACCAGGCTTCGGACAACGACTCGAACATGCGCACGGTGAGCATCTCGGCGCCGTCGAGAAATCCGACCGACCAACCGTTCGACGCGAGCCGTCGAGCGAGCGCCACGTCTTCCACGACCTGGCCGGCAACATGTTCCATGCCGCCCTCGTCCACGAACCGCTGGCGGCGCAGTGCCATGCACTGGCCGTTCGCCATCACCCGATCGGGTGCAGCGGCAACCCCTGGCGGACCGAAGCGATACACGAGCGTGGTGAGCATCGATGCGTGCAGCCACCGGGTCGGCCGTGTCGGGCACTCGAACCGGCCGCCTGCGGTGACGAAGTCGAAGCCGTCGACGCGCGCCCGCGCGACGATCGCTGTCGGCAGTGCCGTGTCGGGTCGCGTGTCGGCATCGAGCGTGACGACCCACTCGGCGGTGGCGGCTGCGATGCCCTGTTGCAGCGCCCACGCCTTGCCCGCCCAACCTTCGGGCAGCGCGCTTCCGGCCGAGACGATCGCTCCCGCAGAGCGTGCGATGGCAGCGGTGTCGTCGGTGGACTGATCGTCGACGACGATCACCTTGCCGACCCCGGGTGCGCCGACGATCCGGTCGAGCAGCGGGCCGATCCGTTCGGCCTCGTCGCGGGCAGGAATCACCACGTCGATCGGATCGTCGAGGGGAGTCGACTCGGCGAGCGGCGGCGCGGCTCGTGCAGCCTTCGCAAGCCGCGAGACGGCGATGGCACCCGCAACAGTCCGCACGCAGCGCGACGCCCAGCGGGCCGCCTGGCGTCGGTTCATCGTGACGAGTCGGCGGCGACCATGTCGGCCACGATCTTCGCGCTCGTCGCCACCAGTGGCAGCCCACCACCCGGATGACTCGAACCGCCAGCCAGGTACAGGCCCTGTCGAGCGCCACGGTTGGCCGGGCGAGCGAACGCCGCCCGTTTGCCGTTCGACGAGGACCCGTAGATCGCTCCGCCGGGCGAGCGATAGTTGTGCTCGATGTCGGCTGGGGTCATGTTGGCGCAGAACTTCATCCGCGGCCGAAGGTCGACACCGCGCTGCGCCAACCGGTCGAGGACGACGTCGCGGTACGCGGCGGCGTCGACGTCGATGCCGGGCGGCGTGTTGACGAGCAGGAACCAGTTCTCGTCGCCACTGGGCGCCTGGCTCGGGTCGGTGACCGCCGAGAGGCAGCCATAGATCGTCGGATCGTTCGCGAGTCGACCGGCGTCGATCGCCCGGAACTCCTGCATCGAGTCGCCCGAGAACCAGACGTTGTGGTGCTCGATGCCCGGCGTGGTGCCCGACGCGCCGATGCACAGCACGAAGCCGCTCGTCGAACGCTTCGCCTTCTTGACCTGCTTCAGCGCGTCATCGTCAGGCAGCAGATCGGCGTAGAGATGCTGCGCATCGACGTTGGCCACGACGATCGTCGCATCGAGCACGCCGCCGTCGGCCAGCTCGACGCCGGTGACCCGGTCGGGAGTCGCAGTGATCGACTTCACCTCCGAGTCGACGCGTACCTCCACGCCCGTATCGACGGCGACACGTTCGAGCGCGTCGCGGACCGCTCCGAGGCCGCCTTTCACGTACCAACAACCAAAGCGCGACTCGATGTGCGGCACACACGTGAGCGTTGCCGGCGCCTGCATCGGCGACGACCCCGAGTAGGTCGCGTAGCGCCCCGCCCACTGCTGCAGTCGAGGGTCGCTGAAGGTGTCGCGGTTTGCCCGCCACAGCGTGCGCAGCGCATCGATCTCGAGGAGATCGCGGGGCGACTCCATCCGTCGGAACAACGATGTCGGCGCTTCCATCGGGCCCGCGAAGAACGTGCGCTCCGAGATGTCCCAGATCGTTCGACCACGCTCGTCGAACTCTCGCCACTCGGCGCCGGCTCCCGGTGCGAACTCGTCGAGCGCGGCCGCGGTCTCGTCAGGGTCGTCGGGAACCACGAGCTGTGATCCGTCGGTCCAGGTGTACTTGAACTGCGGGTCGAGTCGTACGAGATCGAGCTGTTCGTCGAGCGACGTTCCGACGAGTTGGAACACCTCGTCGAACACATGCGGCAACGTGATCAACGAGGGGCCGATGTCGAACGTGAAGCCGTCACGCTCGAAGGTTGCCAACTTGCCGCCGACCACGGGGTTGCGTTCGAGCAGCGTCACATCGTGCCCGTCAGCGCGCAGGCGAATCGCCGCAGTGAGCCCGCCGACACCGCCGCCGACGATGATCGCCCGGGTCACGTGCGCCCCTGGCGGACGTTGTTGATCGCGGCGGCGACGGCGATCGGGATCATGGCTGACCCGCCCACTGCGGCCACGACTGGGTCGCGGAAGTACCGGGCGAATCCAAGCGTCTGCATCACCGACATGTACTGATATTGGCCGGTGAGACGGAGGTCGGACGGTTCATCGTTGCGATGGGGGAGCGCGATCTCGAACAACGCCATGATCCCGATCCCCGTGAGGAGCCAGCCGAGGTAGTTCGACAGCGGGATGCCGCGGTACACGCCACGCTTGGCCCATCCCCAATATCCCTCGCCCACCATCTGCGGATCGAGGAAGAGATCCCACGCGGTCATCGCAACCGACCCGAGCGCGATCCGCGTCGCGGGAGTCGACCGGGAGCCGAGTGCGCCGTGCGCGGCCTCGCGTGCAGGGAGCCCCATGCCGAACCAGGCGAGCGGCACGATCACGGGGACCTGTGCGATCTGCGGCTGCAGCGCGTTCGTGTACAGGTACCACCCGAACGGCTTGCCGGTGGTCGTGCCGACCCGCTCGACGACCCCGGTCGCCACTGCGGTGACTCCTGCCGCGCCCGAGGCTCGCAGCGCACCCCAGCGACGAACAGCGTTGGCGCTCGACGTGACGAACATGCCGCCCACCACCACCGACGAAAGCATGCGTCGACCACGGCCACGCTGGGGAAGGAGCGGCGTGGCGATCATGCCGGCGATGGTCGCCACACCGGCTACCGCCGCGACTCGGTCGGTCCAACGCTGCGTGCGGGTCATCGGAGTAGCGATGCGACCAGTCGGGCCTTCTCGGCAGTCGACACCGATGCGCGGCTCGTGAACACGTCGTAGTGCTGCGCTTCGATCTTGTCGAGGATGCGGCCGTACAGCGTCTGTGCGGCGCCGACACACTTGGCCGATCGGTCGGGCAACATCGACGTGCCGATCGCAGCCGAGCGATACAGCTCACGGCATCGTTCGATCTCGAAACGCATCAGCTCGACGCATTCGGGGCTCGCGGTTCGCGTGCTCAGGTCGACACCAAATCGGCGGGAGTCTTCGAGCGGGATGTACTGCCGGCCGCGGTCGAGGTCTTCGTCGATGTCGCGCAAGAAGTTCGTGAGCTGAAACGCGTTGCCGAGATCGCGAGCGTGCGGAAGTGCAGTGTCGTAGTCCGTCGGCTCGAGGATCGGCAGCATCATCTCGCCGATCACCGCGGCCGAGCCGTCCATGTACACGAGGAGGTCCTCCCAGGTTTCGTACGACTCGACGGTGAGATCCATCGTCATCGACCGAAGGAACCGGTGGAACGCGTCGACGTCGATGTCGAACGCGCGCACGGTGTGGACGACCGCCTTGAGGACCGGGTCGTCGGAACGGCCACGTTCGAGATCGGCAAAGAAACGGTCGCCGAAGTCCTGTAGCGCCGCAGCACGCACCTCGGTGGGAACGTCACGGCCGCCCTGTGAGGGGATCTCATCGACGATGTCATCGGCGTATCGAGCGAACGCGTACAGCGCGTGGACGTGGTGCTGCTTGATCTTCGGCAGCACCTTCGTCGACCAGAAGTAGGTGGTGCCGTGTCGCTTGTTGAAGTCCTTGCACAGCGCGTAGCTCTCGTCGAGCGTCACCGGACCATCCGGCACGAGTTGTGTCGTCGGCGTCGGCGGCGTCCGGCGGATGAAGGAGGGCAGACGCATTCCGGCCATGGTACGTCCGGTGCTGGATGGCGTGGTTGCTGTGGAGGTCGGCACGGTGAGTCAGCGCGCTGTTGCGAGTTCGTCGACGCGCTGCGCTGCGAGCTTGCCCGACACGAGCACCATGGGGACACCGACGCCAGGCAGTGTGGACGAACCGGTGAACACGAGGCCTGGAATCTGCTTGTCGACGTTGTTTGGTCGGAACGGGCCCGTTTGGAAGAACGTGTGCGCCAGCGCAAACGGGGTGCCCTGCTCCATGCCCATGCGTTCCCAGTCCTGTGGGTCGTAGACCTCTTCGACGACCACGTCGGTCGGATAGCCGAGCGACGTGACCTTGTCGCGCAGCGAGTCCACGATCCGGTCGCGTTCGCGCGACCAGTCGATCGTGCCGCTGAGGTTCGGCGTCGGCTCCAGTACGTAGATGCTCGAGCACCCGTCCGGCGCGAGCGTGGGGTCGTCGAGGCTGTGCAGCGTGACGAGAATCGACGGGTCGGGCATCCGCACGCCGTCTTTGATCAGCGCCTTGAACGAACCGTCCCAGTCTTGGCCGAAGTGGATGTTGTGATGAGCGGCTTCGGCGGGCGGGAGCCCTTTGACGCCGGCAACCCACAGCAGACAAGACGGGGAGTACTTGCCGTTCCGGGCGACACGCGGAGCCTTCACGTCGTCGCCCAACAGCTCCCGGTACGCAACCGGCAGGTCGGGGTTGCACACCACGACGTCGGCTTCGAGGAGTTCGTCGTCGCCGCCGCTTCCGAGCCGCACGCCGCGCACCGAACCGTTGGCGAAGCGGACGATTTCACTGACCGGCGACGAGTAGCGGATCGTCACGCCGGCCTTCTCGACCGCTTCGGCGAGGCCGGCGGCCATCTGGTGCATGCCGCCCTCGGGAACGAAGACGCCCTTCACCGAGTCCATGTACGTGATGACCGCGTAGATCGCGAGCGCTTCATACGGAGCGAGCCCGGCGTACATCGACTGAAAGCTGAAGATCTGCTGGAGTCGCTGGTCGTCGAAGAACGAGGCGACCTTCTTGTCGAGCTTGCCGAAGCCGCCCATCTTCAAGATCGCGAGTCCGTCGCGCCAGGGCTTGATGAGGTCGAGCGGCGTGTCGAGATTGACGTCGATGTACGAGCGCATCTCGGCTGTGTAGAGACCTTCGAGCCAGTCGGAGAAGCGCCCGAACGCGTCGGCCTCCTTCTGGTTCGAGAATCGAGCGATCTCTTCGGTCATTGCGTCGCGGCCGTGCTTGACGAGCAGCGTGGAGCCATCGGCGTAGCAGGCGCGGTACATCGGGTCGACCGGCTTGATTGTCACGTGGTCGGCCATGTTGGCGCCCGCAGCGTCGAACGCTTCTTCGAGGAGGTCGGGCATGGTGAGCACGGTGGGCCCGTTGTCGAGGCTGAAGCCGTTCGATCGGATCATGCCGGCACGGCCGCCGGGGATCGGCTCACGTTCGACGATCGTCACCTCGTGGCCGCGCTTGGAGATGTGCGCCGCCGCCGACAGCCCTCCAAGCCCTGCCCCAACAACAACGACCTTCACAGCACGTCCTCTTCACGCCAGGCGTGAAACGGATTCGTCGTGGGTTCACGCCTGGCGTGAAACGCGCGGAAAGCTGGGGTGCAGTGCTGTGACCAGGGGGTTCTCCAAAGGTCGTACGTCTCACGCCTGGCGAGAAACGGATTCTTCGTGGGTGCACGCCTGGCGTTAAACGGATTCTTCGTGGGTTCACGCCTGGCGTGAAACGGATGGGTGGGAGTGACGTTCATGGAGGGAGTCAGACGCTGCGTTGGCTGACGTATTCAGCGAGGGCAGCGAGCTCAGTCTTGGCGAGGTCGGTGATCGGTGCGACATCGAGCGATGTGACAGCGGACTCGGTGAGCGCCGAGATGTGCGCTTCGAGTTCGTCGAGCCCGCCGGTCTCGACGATCACCTGCTGCACCCGCGCGACTGCCTCAGGGGTCATGTCGGGATCCCCGACCAGTTCGAGCACCGACGTTTGCGCCGGCGTGGCCCGCCGAGTTGCCCGGGCGAGCAGCGGCGTCGGCTTGCCCTCGATGAGATCGCCACCAACCGGCTTACCCGTCACCGCTTCGTCGCCGAACGCGCCCATCACGTCGTCGCGCATCTGAAACGCGTCGCCGAGCGGCAACCCGTAGTTGCTCAGATGGGGGAGCAGCTCATCGACGCGCTCCGGCGCAGCAAGCGCGGCGCCGAGATGGAGCGGTCGCTCGATCGTGTACTTGCCCGACTTGTAACGACAGATCCGCTCGGCGGTGTCGACGTCGCGAGTCCGGCTGACCCCACCACGGATGTCGAGGAACTGGCCGATGTTCAGCTCGATGCGCAGCTCATTCCAGATCTGCGACGCCTCGCGGGTCGACTCCTGCAGCAGTTGGTCGGCATACACGAACGCGAGGTCGCCAACGAGAATCGCTACGCCCTCGCCATACCGCCGCGACTCGCCTGCCCAGCCGCGCTCGGCGTGCTCACGACTCGCAACGACATGTGTGGTCACCTGATTGCGTCGGGAGTCAGCATCGTCCATCACATCGTCGTGGAAGAGTGCGAACGCATGCATGAGTTCGAAGGCCGCGCCCGCATCGATGTCGATCTGGTCGTCGGTGCCACCGCCAGCCCCGACGTACCCCCAGTGACAAAATGCTGGGCGCAACCGTTTGCCGCCGGACAACACGAGCCGCCGGATCTCGTTGATGGGTTGAGCGAGGTCCGAATCGAACGATGACCAGCGATCCAGTTCGGCGGTGAGGAACTCGTCGAGGCGCGTGTTGACGCGATCGGCGAGCAACGTGAGCGACGGTGGTGCGGAGCCGGGCATCGGTTCAGTTCTGCTCGCGGTCGACGTCGGCGGCTGCGTCGAGATCGACGGTGACCTGACGGATCTGGAGGTCGGCGGTGTTGATCTTCTCGCGGCACAGCGCGATCAGTTCGGAGGCACGGCTCACTCGTTCGGCAAGACGGTCGACGTCGACGTCGGAGCCTTCGAGCTCGCGCAGGATCGCGTCGAGTTCGGCCAGGGCGTCGGCGTAGCCAAGCGTCGGCGTATCGGATTCAGATTCAGTCATTGGCGGAAGTGCTTTCGGTCGTGTTGTCGTCGTCACGCTCGGTGCGGGGCTGGACGGTATCGACCACGCTGGTGATCTGTCCGTCAATGAAGCTCGTCGACACGGTGTCGCCGGGGGCGAGGTCGGCGACGGACCGCACGATCTGTCCGGTTGCCGAGCGCGAGATCGTCCACCCGCGGGCGAGTTGCACTGCCGGGTCGACAGCAGCGGTGCGAGCGTCGAGGACGTCGAGTCGGCCGCGCTCGCGCTCGGTCGAGCGTGACGCGAGCTCGACGACACGAGTGGCGGCATCGCCGATTCGAACCGACGCGACGTCGAGTGCCGCCGGAGCCAGCGCCTTCAGTGCGCCGTGCCGCATCGAGAGACGTTCGTCGGCGCGCTCGACGGCCGCGGTGGTTCGGCCCGCAATGCGTCGTGCAGTGTCGTGGAGTCGACGTTCGGCGTCGTTGGTGGTGGCGAGCGAACGTCGCACGATCGAGTCGAAGGCCGCCTCGGTGTTGTCGGCGTATCTGGTCACCCGTTCGATGAGCTCGACTGCGCACGCCGTGGGTGTCTTGAGGGCGGTGTGTGCGACCTCGTCGGCGATGCTGCGGTCGACCTCGTGGCCGATGCCTGTGAGCACCGGCACGCTCACCGCGGCGATCGTGTGTGCGATCCGTTCGCTGTCGAACACGGCGAGTTCGTTGCGTGCTCCGCCGCCGCGGATGACGACGATCGCGTCGAGCACCCCTTTGCGAGCACCGCGAGCGAGCGTGCCGATGGCGCCGGCAACCATGCGCTCCGCGCCGTCGCCCTGCACGCGTGTGTCGACCACGGTCAGTTCGAAACCCAGTCCGCTGCCAACCAGTTGGCTGTGGAAGTCGCCGAAGCCGGCGGACTCGACGCTGGCTGCCACACCGATGCGCAGCGGAACGGGTGAGAAGTGCCGCTGCTTGTTGAGGTCGATCAACCCGCTGGCGACGAGGCGGCGCATGATCTCGTCGCGCGACTGAGCGATCTCGCCGAGGGTGTACCGCGGGTCGATGTCGACCATCTTGAGGCCGAGCGTGCCGCGCGGTTTGTAGAAGTCGAGAAACCCCTTGATGCGCACCTTCATGCCATCGCGCAGGTCGAGGCGATGCTTGCGCAGCTTCGGGCGCAGGCGCTGGATCGCCGGGGCGAACAACTTGACCTCGATCTTCGCTTCGTTGCCGCGCTCCTTCTCGACCAGCGAGAAGTAGATGTGCGGCCCGCCCTGCTTGAGCCCGGTGACTTCACCACGTACCCACACGCCGTCACGAAAGCCGCTCCGCAACTGTTGGTCGATGGCATCGGCCAATTCGCCAACCGTGAAGGTCAGGTCACCGGGTTCGTCGATCTCGACGTCTTCGAACTCGAAGGCGGGCTGCGACACCTGCTCAGCCTGCCACGACGAGAGGGGTGATACCTACCGGTGCACGATCAGAGACGAAACACCGGTCAGGCATCGAAAACCTGCGGGAGCCACGAGTCGAGCCGGTCGGTGATCGCTCGGTCGCTGTTTGCGAGCAGATGGCCGTCGCCCGGCAAGATCACGACCTCCCCGGACCCGGCAATGGTGTGCACCGCGTGGCTCGCGTCGGCGGGGAGGATCTCATCGGTGTCGCCGTGAAAGAGCAGCAGTGGTCGGGCATCGAGCGCGCCAGCGACCTCGCACCCGGCGGACTGAGTGGCGAAGGTGACCACGCCGGCGACCGACGCAGGCATGACGACGGCGGTACGAATTGCGACCGCACCGCCGAAGCTGTGGCCCATGACCACCACTCGTTCCGCGCCTGCATCGCGTGCCCACTCGACGCCGCAAGCAAGGTCGTGGGCGCACCGGTCGAGGTCGTTGGGTGAGCGGTAGCCGATGCGCACGGATCGAACGCCGCGCTCAGCCCAGCGCTCTGCGAGCGAGTGGAACAGCCCGTGGCCTGGTCCGGGGAGGCCACCCATCGCCCCGCCGCCCATGACGAGCGCGGCGGGCGCCGCGGGGACATCGGTGGGTTCGTGGATGAGCGCCGTGAGCAATCCGCGCATCGTGTAGACCTCGCGGTGTGTGAGCGACGCCGTGACAGCGACCTCGCTGGTGGCGAGCGGGTGCAGTGCCTCGATCGCTGTTGGATCGGTGGGGTCTTGGTCGTCGGCCACGGTCGTCAGTGTCGCACTCTGAGGCCCAGGCCGAGGACCTGTGACTCAGGCGCCGAGTTGTCGGACGGTGCCGCCGGGAGGTGTTTCTTCGTCGGACTCGTCGAGCGCGAACAGCTCGCCATCGACCGGCAGGTTTCGTTGCTGTCGGATTGCCTCGAGTTCGCGCAGTGGGCGCTCGAGTGCCCGGCGGCGCGTGCCGGACAGGTTCTCGAAGTCCTTCTCGACACTCTCGAACTTGCGCTTGATCTTGTCGACCTGGTCGGCGTACTTCGTCCACTGCGTGCCGAACTTGCCGAGCAACTGCAGGATCTCGTCACTCGTGCGTTCGATCATGAAGTTGTCTTGGGCTTGGCGGATCACGCCGAGGAACGCGAACAACGTGAGCGGCGAGCACATCACCACTTGCTGGCCCATGGCGTCTTCGAGGAGCGAGGGGTCGTTCTCGTGGATGAATCCGGTGAGCTGTTCGTTGGGGATGAACAACAGCACGTTGTCGATCGACGAGCCGCTGCCTTCGTTCGCGTACTCGCGCTTCGCGAGTTCTTTGACACGCATCCGTACGTCTTGGAGGAACCGCTTGAGATGAGTTTCGCGCTCGGCGTCGGTGCCGGCTTCGAGATACCGCAGGTAGGCAGCCATCGGGAACTTGACGTCCATGTACAAGGTTTGGCCCTTGGGCATCTTGAACGTGAAGTCAGGGCGGCCCGATCCGCCATCGATCTGCGTCTGCTTCTCATAGTTGACGTGCTCGACGAAGCCGGCCAGGCGCAACACGTCTTCAGCCATTCGCTCGCCCCACTGGCCACGCGCCTGTGGATTGGCCAACGCCGAGCGCAGCGCTTGCGTCGACTCGGAGAGCGTGCTGGCGATCTCCATGTGCGCCTTGAGCGACGAGTCGACCTCGCCGAACTTCTGTGCGCTTGTTTGGCTGAGCGTCGACAGCATCTCGGTCACCTTGGCCAGCTCGGACCGCAACTCGCCGTGGACCTGTTCGAGACGAGTGTCGATGACGTCCTTCTTGGCACCGAGGTCAGCCGATGTCTGCTCTTTGAGCTGAGCGCTGGTCGTGTGGAGCTGCTGCTGTACGTGCGCAGTGGTGGTATCGAGCTGTTCTTTCACCTGTGCGGTGGTGGATGCCAACTGTTCTTGCTGGCGGTCCATCGTGGCTGCGAACTGCTCGCGCTGCAGCACCGCGGATTGTTCGAGTGCGGCATTAACCGCAGCGTCGCGTTCGGCGGTTGCATGGGCGCGTGCCTCGGCGACAGCACGAGCAACGGCGGCGTCGACCGCGAACTGCACGGTTTCGTTGGTGGCCGCAACGTCGTGATCGCGTTCGGCAGCAGCTCGCTGTGCGGCGGCCTCGGCGCGGTGGGTAGCGAAAATGAACGCTCCGAGGGCCGCGAGGCCGATGAGGAGCACCGCGATGATCATCACGAGAATCAACATGAGACCCATCTTGACGTGGGGGTACCACAGAGTTCGCGGACCCTGGTCGGGAACATGGCGATCACGCGGTGGTTGCGCTGATCTCCGTGGCCTTGACGGCTGCCCAGACTTCCATCCCAGGGGCCAATTCCAAGGCAGCAACCGCCCCCGGAGTGACGTCGACGGCGAGCGGAATCGGCACATTCAATGTGACGCGCACCGTGTCACCCATCGGCTCGAGCAAGTCGACTCGGGTCGCCCACGTGTTGCGTTGGCTTCCTTCTGGAGCTCGCGGGTGCAGCGACACCGTCCGCGGGTGCACCGTGATGACCACGGGCCCGTCGAGCGTGGTGTCGGCGATCGTGAACTCATGGACGTGCTCGTCGAGGTTGACTCGACCGGCGCGTGCGGTCCCGGCGAAGAGGTTGGTTCCGGCGAGAGCTGCGACATAGGGCGTCGCCGGTCGTCGCCGGATCTCGTCGGGTGTGCCGACCTGGGTCACGCGGCCGTTTTCGATGACGTGAAGCTGATCGGCCAACAGAAAGGCGTCGGCTGGGTCGTGCGTGACGATCATCCGCGGCCCGGCGAAACCATCGAGATGAGTTCTGAGGACACGCCGCAATTCGGTGCGCGCGGCGACGTCGAGCGCCGAGAGCGGCTCGTCGAACAACAAGAGATCAGGCTCGGATGCAAGCGCACGCGCCATGGCGACGCGCTGCGCCTGACCACCCGACAGCTCGGCTGGGCGTCTGTCAGCCAACTCCGCCAGGTCGAGCTGTTCGAGCCAGTGGGTCGCTCCGTGTCGTGCCTCGCGTCGATGCTGACCGCGAGCGCGTGCGCTGAACGCGACGTTGTCGTGGACCGACATGTGCGCGAACAGCCGATTGTCTTGGAAGACGATGCCGACGTTGCGCAGACGGGGCGGGACGAAGATGGCCGCGCCAGGATCGTCAAGCACCTTCCCATTGAGTTCGATACGTCCAATCGGGCCATCGTCGTGATCTGTTCGAGTCATCGGCTCGATGCCCGCAAGTGCGTTGAGCGTCGTTGACTTGCCCGCACCGTTCGGCCCGACGATGGCGGCCGTGGTGCCGGCCGGGACGGAGAGCTCCACGTCCAGGAGGAAATCGTCGCGGCGAACGACGACGTGCGCTTCGAGCGCGCTCACGATCTGCTCCCGAGGCCCGACAACCACCTGCCGCGCAGGACGAGCAGGACGGTGACCGAGACGGCCACCATGAGCAAGCTGATGGCGATCGCCGCGTCGCGATCAGCGTCGAGGGAGACGAAGACGGCGAGCGGCAGCGTCTGGGTGCGCCCTTGTAGGTTGCCGGCGAAGGTGACCGTTGCTCCGAATTCGCCGAACGCTCGCGCCCATGCAAGGACGACGCCGGCTCGAATCGACGGTGCGATCATCGGCAGCGTGACGCGCCGGAACACCGTGAGCTGACTCGCCCCGAGGGTCGATGCAGCGGCCTCGTGGCGACCGTCGAGCGAGGCGAGCGCGCCTTCGACGGTGATGACGAGAAACGGCATGGCGACGAACGTGTTCGCGATGATCACGGCCCAGATCGAGAACGGCAGCGTGATGCCCGTGACGTCGTCGAGCGGTTCACCGACGAGGCCGCGTCGGCCCAGAGCGAACAGCAGCGCCGCGCCACCTACGACCGGCGGCAACACCATCGGGAGGGTCACCACGGCCCGGAGGAGCGCCCGGCCGGTGAAGTCGACACGATGGAGCATCCAGGCCAACGGCACGCCGAACAGCAGACAGAGTGCGGCAGACACGGTCGACGTCACCAGCGACAGGACCAGCGCGTCGATCACGATTTCGTTGGTCAGAAGCGAGACGAGGTTCGACCACGGGGTGACGCCGAACAGGCCGACGAGCGGCAAGACGAACAGCAACGCTCCGACACTGCCGAGGACGATCAGCACAACAGGAGAGCGCTCGGATCCGAATTGCGAGCGTTGGCTCATGGCAGCCCGAAGCCAGCTTCGGCAAGGATCTCCCGACCCTCTTCGGACAGTACGAAGTCGACGAATCGTTGACTGTCGGGCGTCTGGTCGACCACGGCGATCGGATACCGGATCGAGAGGTCGTCGGATGAGGGCAGCGCAACCGAGCGGAGTTCGGTGGGGCGTGCCAGCACGTCGGTCGTGTAAACGAGCGCCGCATCGAGTTCGCCGTCGGCGACCTTGCTGGCCAGCGTCGCGACGTTCGGTTCTTCGGTATCGAGTGCCGGCATGATGTCGGCGCGCTCGAGTACCTCTGCGGCGTAGATGCCGCACGGAACCTGAGCAGCACACGCGCCCAGCAGGAGCGAATCGTCGGCGAAGTCATCGATCGACGAGATGCCCGCCGGATTGTCGGCGGGCACTGCAATGGTGAGTTCGTTCGTCGCGAACACCGAGGCGTCGTCGATGAAGGAGGCGGCGAGCAGGTCGTCGATCAGCGCTTCGTGGGCGAGTGCGACGACATCGGCCGGTGCACCTTCTTCCACCTGCAGTCGAATGGCGCTGCTGCCCGAGAAACTCAGGTCGATGTCGATGCCGTCGTGTGCGGCTTCGAACGCGGCTTCGATGTCGGTGAATGCCGTGGTCAACGACGCCGCCGCGAGGACGAGAACGGTGGACTCATCGCCCGTGTCGACCCCGCCGCACGAGGCCGTCAGTCCAGCCAGCGTCGCCATTGCGCAGACACGAGAAGAACAGGTGCCGACGGCCATGAGCGTTTGAAGATAGTTGAGACCACCGACACATTTGGCCCTCGGGAGCGGCGACCTTTGCCACCGGTGGTGTCAGAACTGCTCGAATGCTCACTATGCGTCAGCGATTCCGTTCGGAAGTCTCAAGATTTTGCCCTGTGAATCAAGAAGCACTTGGATTGTCCCGACAAATACAGCGTGAAATCGTACATCTGGAAGACCTACCTCGCCGCCGTTGTTGTCGTCGCCGCGTACTACTTCGTCTATGGCTCGCCGGGGATCTCGAAGCTCGTGCTCTACAACGGCATCGCTCTCTCCGCGGTGCTTGCCGTGTTCGCTGGCATCTGGCGCAACAAGCCGAAGAACCGGAAAGCATGGTTCTTCGTCGGTGCCGCACTTTCCTCGTTCTGCGCAGCTGACGTGGTCTACTACCTGTTGGAGTTGACGTCGCCGATCGGTGAAGCGCCGTTCCCGTCGATCGCCGACGGCTTCTACCTCGGCATGTACCCGATCATGATCGTTGGTCTCTTGATGCTGCTGCGTTCGGTGTCGCCCGGTCGTGACGTTGCGGGCATGCTCGACGCCGGCCTGGTCGCAGTCGCCACCTTCGCCGTGCTCGGCATCCTCTACATGGACACCTACCTCACCACCGAGGGCGAGACGTTTCTCGGTCGCCTGATCTCGATCGGCTACCCGGTTATGGGCATCTTGCTCCTCGCTGTGGCCGCTCGACTCGTTGCAGCGGCCCAACTGCGTCAGCCGAACTTCATGCTCATGTGTGGCGGTCTGGTCAGCTTGATCGTCGCCGACGTGATCTACGGCATCCTCTCCGCCGCTGCAACGTTCCAGACCGGTGGCTTCGCCGATGCGTTCTGGCTCGGCTTCTACGCCCTCATCGGTGCGAGTGCCCTGCACCCCTCGATGGCCGAAGAGATCGAGGCTCGCGACAACTCCACGGGCACGATCACTCGCACCCGCCTCGCTGTGCTCTTCCTCGTCGTGCTGACCGTGCCGGTCATCGACATCATCTGGGGCGAGCCCTTCGACAAGGTGTTCACGACTACGGCCTCGATGCTGATGTTCACGCTCGTGCTCTTCCGTCTGATGGGCCTCATGGCCGTCGTTCAGGTCAAGGAGCAGCAGGCTCGCCACGACGCGACACACGACTCGCTCACCGGCCTGGCCAACCGTGCACTCTTCGGAGAGCGCGTCGAGAACTTCGTCAACCAGCGCAAGGACGGCGTCGTGTCGGTGCTGTTCGTCGACCTCGACGACTTCAAGTTCATCAACGACAGCCTCGGCCACCAGGTCGGCGACGAACTCCTCGTTGCCGTCGCTGCTCGCCTGCAGAGCTGTGTGCGTGACGTCGACCTCGTTGCCCGCCTCAGCGGCGATGAGTTCGCCGTGCTGCTCGAAAGCGCTGTTGACCGCCAGGACGCCGTTGCGGTGGCCCAGCGTGTGCAGGACAGCCTCGAAGCGCCCGTCATCATCGACGAGCGCGAAATCACGATCTCCGCTTCGGTCGGCATCGCCGTCGAGCGTCGCTCGAACATCGAGCGGGCCGAAACCATCCTCCGTGCAGCTGACACAGCGATGTACCGGGCCAAGCACAAGGGTAAGGGCCGCTTCGAGTTCTTCGAACAGGGCATGCACCTCGAGGCCATCGAACGCCTCGACCTCAAGACCGACCTGCAGGTCGCGCTCGAGCGCGGCCAGTTCGAACTGAACTACCAGCCGATCGTCGACATGTCGAACGAGAAGGTGCATGGCGTCGAGGCGCTCATTCGCTGGAACCACCCGACGCGTGGCTACGTCATGCCCGACCGGTTCATCCAGCTCGCCGAGCAGACTGGCCAGATCGTCCCGATCGGTCGTTGGGTCCTCAACGAGGCCTGCAACCAGATCATGCGCTGGCGCAAGGATCACCCGGACACCGCTCCGAAGACCATCGCCGTCAACCTGTCGGTGCGTCAGCTCCACGACCCGAAGCTCCTCGAAGACGTCGCCGACGCACTCGGTGCATCTGGCCTCGAGCCCGAAGCGCTCACCCTCGAGATCACCGAGTCGATGCTCATCGAAGAGACCGACCGCGGTTCGCGAGCACTCGACCAGCTCAAGGCCATGAAGGTCAAGGTCGCCATCGACGACTTCGGCACTGGCTACTCGTCGCTGTCGTACCTGAAGCGCTTCCCTGTCGACACGATCAAGATCGACAAGTCGTTCGTGGCCGAGATGGAGACGTCGAGCACGTCGGCCGCTCTCGTGAAGGCCGTCGTCGACCTCGCTCACAACCTGGGCGTGGCGACCGTCGCTGAAGGCGTCGAGAACTCCGACCAGAAGGCCAAGATCCACGAGCTCGGCTGCACCTACGGCCAGGGCTACCTGTTCGCTCGTCCGCTCACCGCAGCGCAGATCGAAAGCAAGCTCGACGCCGCCAAGCAGTCGGCCAAGGCACGACGTCAGGCTCCGCTCGACGTCGAAGTCCTCGACACGCTCGACGGCATGCGCCGAGTGGTCGCTCAGATCGGCGGCCTGCACACCGACCTGGGCGTGCCCGTCATGGCACGGACCCGCTGGATGGAAACGTGGGCAGAGGTGTACGACGGCTGGGAGCCGATGACCGTGCTGGTTCGTGAGCGTGCAAGCGGCCAGGTCGAAGCAGCAGCGCTGCTCGCCCGACGCGAGACCGACCACGGTGTCGAGGTTGTCTCGATGGGACATGGCACGGTTGCGTGCACACGGTTCCCGTCACGTAGCGAACGTGCGTCGAAGATGCTCACCAAGGGCATCAAGGACGAACTGACCAAGCTCGGCAAGTGGACCCTCCAGTTCCAGCAGCTGCCCGAGGGCGACCCGGTTGCCAAGCTCCTGGCTCAGCAACTCCCGAACGCCGAGATGGCTCCCGACCTCTGGGTGCCGCAGGTGGCATTCGACGAAGACTCGACGATCACCAACTACCTGTCGCGTAACATGCGCCGGCAGATCAAGAAGGCCTGGAACCGCTTGGAGACCGACGGCAAGACGGTCGAGATGAACGTCGCCCGGTCGGAGTTCGAGATCATCGAACTGCTGCCGAAGCTGGAAGCGATTCACGTCGAACGTGACCACGCAACCGGTCGTGACTCCGACCTCGACGACCCGAAGGTCAGCGAGCTCTGGCGTCGCCTGGTGCTGTCGCACGGTGCAACCGGACAGATCGAGATCTCCTCGATGATGATCGACGGCGAGATCGCCGGCTACGTCATCGGCATCCTCGACGACGACGCCTACCGCGTCTTCGACGGTCACTTCAACAGCGAATTCCACCGCTACTCACCCGGTCGCATCATCGAGTCGGCTGTGCTCGAACGGGCCATGGTCGACGCACGTTTCGACGGGCTCGACTGGATGGCTGGCGTCGCTGCGGAAAAGATCCTGACGTCGAACCACAACGAGGGCCGCATGCAGCTCGTTGCCTCTTCGAAGGCGGGAGCAATCCCGAAGCCGAAGCAGATTCCTGACCACGCCGTGAACGGCGACAAGCCCGACCTGACCGTTGAGGAAGCTGGTGCCGAGGGCGTTCAGCTGACACAGCGCAAGCGCTCGAAGGTGTCGTCGAACGACCTCTTCGAATCAGTCTGAGCACTGAATCCTTCCGCCAAGGATCCGTCACATGTCCATTCTGTTCGCTCTTGGAGCCGCTCTCGGTTGGGGCTCGTCCGACTTCGCTGCCGGCCATGCCAGCCGGCGGTCGTCGGCGGTCTCGGTCGTCATTCTCACGCACTTCACCGCAGCCATCGCACTGCTGTGCGTTGCACTGATTCCCGGCCAAGGTGGGAGCCCGATCGCGGCTGACATCGCCTGGGGGCTCGCCGCGGGTCTCGGCGGCGGCTTCGGTGCGATGCTGCTGTTTCGCGGGCTGGGCAAGGGCTCGATGGCGGTGGTTGCCCCGATCACCGCGACCGGTGCTGCGACCATCCCGGTGATGGCCGGTCTGGCTCAAGGTGAGTCGATCAGCAGTTTCGGCATTCTCGGTGTGGCACTCGCGCTCGTCGCGATCGTCATGGTGTCGCTCGCTGCGGAGAACAGTGGCGACGAGCTGATGTTGCCAGGACCTGGCTCTGCTTCGTGGCCCGCTCCGACGACCCCACGATTCGAAGGTCCAGACCCCACCATTTTCTCGGCGCTGAACAATGCAGCGAGCCTGGGTGACG